>JAUWLJ010000260.1 GCA_030613705.1 Chloroflexota bacterium | reverse complement strand
AGGACCGGCGAGGCTGCGTTTATCTAAAGCGCGCCCAATGGCATTTAACGCTCCATCCTGCACCCGTACATCGTATCCGAGCGGGTGTGGTCTTATCGACTCACCTCTTGGTACAGGCTCACCTCTAGCGGGTGTGATCATGCCGCGCAAATGGAAGGCACCCAGGGTTATTTGAATGTCCCAGACGATTTGTTCCAGCGATCTGGCACCAGCGTCGATCTGCTTAACAAAGGAAGCATAATGGTTGTTGCGTTCGACCAGTAAATCCATCAGGCGGTAGCCAGCCGGGGTACTATCCTTTTGGTCCACCAACAGGGGTCGCTCGACTGAGGTGGAACCCAGGTGTTCAAGCAGCACTTCTAGAGAAGCCGACAGGCAAAGGATTGGGCCTGCTGTCTCAGCCCAAGCGCGGTTTTTAGGATCCAAGAGCGCTCCACCCCCCAATGCGATCACACCCCATTCCAGGTTTAGCACCTCTTTGAGCTCAACCTGTTCAAGCTGCCTGAATCCAGATTCACCTTCTTTGGCAAATATCTCCGGGATTGACATCCCGGCCCTCTTCTCGATGCGCTGATCCAGATCCACAAAAGGCAACGCCAATCTCTCGGCGAGCAGCCGTCCCACGGTGCTCTTACCCGAACCGGGGGGACCATACAGAAAGACCAGTGATGCAATTTTCACAGATTGATTGCCCCTCACTCTGACCACCAGACATGGCTCTTGCCATCCATCTGTAAGTCGGAGAGCCGAGTCTGCGGCAATGCCTTAAACCTTGGGAGCATTTCGGCCAGGGAATCTCCACCCAGTTTCTCCAGGAGGGCATCCGCTAAGACAAAACTGATCATGGCTTCCAGGATGGGGACGGCGCGCGGCACCGGGCAGAAATCGGAACGCTCATACTGGGTGGGAACCTGTTCTCCGGTCTCAAGGTTGACGGTTTGTTGAGGGGTCAATGTGGTAGCGATGGGCTTCATCGCAGCCCGGATGATCAAGGGTTGTCCGGTTGTTATACCGCCCTCCAAGCCACCATCACGGTCGCTGGGTCGAACCAGCTCATCGCCATCTAACAGGATGGGATCTTGAACCCGGGTGCCTGACTTGTGAGAATTTTCGAAAGCCGGGCCGATCTCAACCCCCTTAATCGCCTGGACGCTGAGCACAGCGGCTCCCAGGCGGGCTTCCAAACGCCGGTCCCAATGCACGTGAGAACCCAGTCCAGGCGGCAAACCCAGGGCGAGCACCTCGATGATCCCACCCAGGGTATCGCGCGACTGCATGATCTCACGGATGCGCGCCGCCATCTGAGCAGCTGCCGCAGGTTCAGGACAGCGAATATCTGATATCTCAGCCCGGGGTGGACGTTCTGCAAGAGGGATCCCACCCAGCTCGGCGGTCACTTCCCCGATGGATACCACGTAACCACCCACCTGGATGCCAAACTGTTCCAATAGGTGCTTACAGGCTGCGCCAACGGCTACCCTGGCAGCTGTCTCACGGGCAGAGGCACGCTCCAGAGCTGGGCGTAGATCGCGGTAGCCATACTTGATGGCTCCCGTCAGATCTGCATGACCTGGCCTGGGAGTGACAAATGCCTCAATCTCCCGTTTGCGCCACTTCTCATGATCCTTGTTCTCAATCTGCAGGGCTAACGGGGCGCCGGTAGTTAATTCCTCCAGCACGCCTCCCAAGATACGTACCGTATCCTGCTCAATCTGCATGCGTGGACCGGCACCGTAGCCGCGCTGCCGGCGCGCAAGTTCGTTATCGATAATTACGGTGGTTAGAGGTAGTCCAGCTGGCAGCCCTTCCAGAATAGCAATTAATGCCGGACCATGCGATTCTCCAGCGGTCAAAAAACGCAAACTCATATCTTTATCCCTCCTGGGGCCGGCACCACCTGGATCATGCGCTGCATGGCTTCTTCCAGTCGCTCAAGCGGTGCTGTAAAAGAGATACGTACAAAACCCTCGCCATGCTCCCCAAAGATTGATCCAGGTGTCAGACTGATGTGCGCCTGGTCTAAAAGCGCGAAAGTGAAACTCTCCGATGACCAACCCGCAGGGACAGGACACCAGATGTAGAGCGAACCCTGCGGCAGGCGGGCATTTAAACCTGCACCATGCAGCGCTTCGATCACCAAATCCCGGCGCTGCTGGTATATCCCATTACGATCAGACAACCAGCCCTGGTCTCCGGTGAGGGCAGCCGTAGCAGCCTCCATGATCGGCAGGAATTGACCGCTATCGACGTTGGTTTTAAGGGTATATAAAGATTGTAAGGCGCTCGAGTTCCCGACAGCCCCTCCCGTCCGCCAGCCAGCCATATTATGGGATTTTGAGAGCGTATTGAATTCCACGGCTACATCTATTGCCCCAGCCACCTGTAATATACTGGGAGCCTGATAGCCATCGTAGGTCACCTGGGTATAAGCAGCATCGTGGCAGACGAGCAGGTCATGCTGTCGGGCGAAGGCAACTGCTCGCCTGAAGAAATCAAGATTCACCGTCGCGGCAGTGGGGTTATTCGGATAATTGAGCCACAACATCTTCGCTCTCTTCAAGTGATGCTCAGGGATATTACCCAACTCAGGTAGGAAGTTATTATCCGGGAGGAGTGGCAGGTAAACTGGTTTCCCTCCTGCGAAGCGCGTCGCCCGGTCATAAGTGAAATAACCCGGATCTGGGATCAAGACCACCTCACCTGGGTCGATACTGGCCATCACCAGATTGAAAATTCCCTCTTTAGATCCCATGAGCGGGAGGATCTCGGAATCTGGATCCAGTTTGACCTGATACAGACGCTGATACATCCCTGCCCAGGCCTCACGCAGTTCCTGGGGTCCGCGGTAGGGCTGGTAACCGTGGTGGTCTGGATGGGCGGCTGATCGATTGAGCGCTTCTATGATCTCGGGAGCCGGAGGAAGGTCTGGAGAACCGATATCCAGTCGAATGACATCCTTATCCCGGGCTTTCAATTCCTGGATCCTGGAATTCAACTCCACGAAGAAATGGTCGGGAAAGGACCGCATGCGTTCGGAATTTGTTTTCATTATGCGCCTATTTGGTACTCCTGCACTGCCTGCCGCATAACCTCTCGCGGAGCATCCATCCCTGTCCAGATCTCAAAGGATAGCGCTGCCTGTTCAACCAGCATACCCAAGCCATTGGTCACGCGCAGCCCACCTGCCCGGGCAGCCCTCAACAGGGCTGTCTCGGCGGGATTGTACACCAGATCGTATACGGCAGCCCCGACAGGGAAAACCAGGTCTTGCGGCCATGGCGAGGCATTTAGGTGGGGGAACATTCCCAATGGGGTAGTATTGATGATCAGACCAGGGGTGGGATCCAGACTGGAAAGCGATGCCTCGCCCAGGTGAATTGCAGTTAGTCGCTTTATCTCGCCTGTAGACACGCCATCTCCCTTGCTAGACTGAAAAGTTTCAAGCAATGATTGTGCTTGTTCTCGCCGCCGGGCAGCGATGGTGACCTGCCAGCCTGATCTAGTTAAAGCGTAAGCGACCGCTCGGGCTGCGCCACCGGAACCTAAGACCAGCGCCCCCTGGGATTGATCTACCCTCTGCGACCATCCCAGGCTATCCAGGTCTGCGAGAAACCCTGCCGTGTCTGTATTGTCGCCGACCAGCTGGCCATCTCGACAGAAAATCGTGTTGGCAGCGCCAATCGCCCTGGCAGTTGAGGTAAGTACATCCAGCAAAGACAGGATAGTACTCTTGTGGGGAATGGTCACATTCAAGCCCTGCAGACTGCCCTGACGCAGGCGGTTAAGCAGTTCGTCTAAGTCAGCAGCATCTTCTACTGGATATAGCTGGTAATTGCCCTGGAGGCCGCAGTCCCGTAGAGCGGCAGCATGCATGCGCGGTGACAGGCTGTGATGCAATGGGTAACCTGTCAGACCGAAGG
>JAUWLJ010000208.1 GCA_030613705.1 Chloroflexota bacterium | reverse complement strand
CTCAACAAAATGCTCAATTACTTGGACTGGCAACAAGGATTAATAAACCCAGCCCAGACCGGACCACCCACACGATTGAAACTGCCCTGACCGGTGAGGAAGCGGTGCTTGTGCGCCGCACTTTACGTTCCGGATACAGTTTACAGCATTTCGGACATGTGGTCGTTATAGGTGATGTAAATCCCGGAAGCGAGATTATTGCGGGAGGAGATATTGTGGTTTGGGGCCACCTGAGGGGAATGGTCCACGCCGGAGCTGAAGGGAACCAGGAGGCTGTCGTTTGCGCCATGGACCTTGCACCAACCCAGTTGCGCATCGCTGACCAAATCGCAACCACTCCCAAGCGAGGTGGAAAATCGCAGCCCGAGATGGCACGCATTGTTGATGGACAGGTTGTGGCAGTCCCCTGGCAGCCAAAAGCAAAATGAGCGAACAATAACCAGGAAAATCTTATTAATGGTTTTTGGGGATGATAAATGACAAAAAAAGTGATCACCATTACCTCCGGGAAAGGAGGGGTAGGAAAAACAACCGCCACCGCAAATATCGCCACGGCATTGGCTTTTGACGGCGCCAGGGTTGTCTGTATTGATGCGGACATTGGATTACGCAATCTAGACGTGGTCCTCGGACTTGAAAATCGCATAGTCTATGATCTGGTTGACGTGGTCGAAGGTCGCTGCCGGTTACGCCAGGCTATGATCCGGGATAAGAGATTACCAAATCTCTTCCTAATCCCTGCTGCTCAAACACGGGATAAAACCGCTGTTTCCCCCAGTGACATGGTAAGACTGATCAATGAGCTAAGAACGGAATGCGATTGGGTATTAATCGACTCACCTGCTGGCATCGAACGCGGTTTTCGCAATGCCATCGCACCAGCGGATTTGGTCGTGGTGATCACGAATCCAGAGATCTCCGCAGTCCGCGATGCTGACCGCATCATCGGCTTAGTCGAAGCAGAGGAAAAAGGTCCTGTCCAGTTGGTTTTAAACCGGCTCAAACCCGAAATGGTCAAGCGAGAGGATATGCTCTCACCTGATGACGTCCTTGAGCTCTTAGCCATAGAACTGATTGGCATCGTGCCAGAAGATGAACAAGTGATCTTAAGCACGAACCGCGGTGTTCCCATCGTCCTCGATGGGAGAAGCCAGGCTGGTCAAGCGTTCCGGAACATCGCCTCTAGGCTTGAGGGGCAAAATGTTCCCTTCCTTAATCTTGAGGATAGGAATGGCTTCTTTGGGCGCCTCTCCCGCATGATACGCTCAGGAGGTGATTGAGATGAGCACCTTCTTCGATCGGATCCTGGGAAGAGAAAAACGCAGTGCAAGACAGGCCAAGGATCGCCTGAAATTAGTATTAATCCATGACCGGATCGACATGAATCCGGGCACGTTAGAAACCCTGAAAGATGAATTAATCGAGGTTATTTCCAGGCATGTCGACATCGACCCTGGAGCAGTTCAAATTGAAATGACCCAGGATGGTCGCCAGCAACGCTTGATCGCTGACATCCCAATTAATCCATCTGGCCGGAGGCGCAGTCGAAAGAACGTATGAGTGATGTAAGAACAACTTGGCGACATTTCGATTTCTGGCTTCTCGGGGCAGCAGCAATCTTAAGTATTTTCAGCATTGCCATGATCCGCTCTGCCATTGCCGGAAATATCACCTTGGCTGGATATGATCAACGCCAAGCCATATTTGTGATTATTGGCTTTGGCGTCATTTTGATCACCACCGCGATAGATTATCACTTATGGGCTTCGATCAACCGTATTCTCTATTATGGTATGGCCGGGCTCCTGGGTGTGCTCTACGTGGTTGGTGAGGCAGTATTCGGATCAGCCCGCTGGTTTGAAACCACCTACTTCGACATCCAACCTTCCGAGCTAGCCAAAATCATTATCATCCTCGCCCTGGCTGAGTTCTTCTCTCGTCATATGGGGCGAGTAAATGACCCCCGCATCATCTTTCGAAGCTTGCTACTGACCTTCGGAATCGTCCTGTGGATTATTCTGCAACCCAATCTGGGCACTTCTTTAGTCATTTTGGTCATTTGGTTTACACTCTTGTGGGCAAGCGGCCTCAATCTGAAAATGCTGGCTGCATTTGCTGGAGTGGGTATAGTTATTCCCATCATCGGATATCCATTACTAGTTGATTACCAAAAAAATCGTATCCTTGATTTTCTCTTCCCAGACCCGAGTGCAAGGCACGGAGACATCTATAATATCCAGCAAGCCTTGATCAGTATTGGTTCAGGGGGCTGGTTTGGAAAGGGCTATAACCTCGGAACTCAGGTACAGCTGCGCTTCTTGAAAGTTCGCCATTCAGATTTTATTTTCTCTGCAATGGCTGAGGAGTTTGGTTTCATTGGGACTGTCCTGATCATTGGCTTGTTGTTATTCGTGATATATCGAATTTTACGCGCTGCCCGGCTTGCTCGCGATACATACGGCGCATTAATCTGTTATGGTGTTGCCACTTTGGTAGCATTTCAAGCAATGGTTAATATTGGGGTAAATTTACGCCTGATACCAGCGACTGGATTGCCCTTACCCTTTATCAGCTATGGGGGCAGTGCGATGCTATCCCTGCTTTTAGGCCTTGGGCTGGTTCAAAGTGTAATCCTCCGACAAAAGTCTGTATAATTCTGAAAAACCAAACAACACTGTCCTCTTTGGTTTGTCAAATCATCTAGGAGATCTATGAACCAAAACACCATTACACCAGTTCGTGTTCGTTTTGCTCCCTCCCCCACTGGAAGAACACATTTGGGCAGTGGTCGCACAGCTCTGTATAATTACCTGCTTGCCCGTCAGACTGGTGGTCAATTTATCCTGCGCATCGAGGATACGGATCGTAAAAGATATAACGCGGAATCAGAACAAGAACTCATCGACAGCTTGCACTGGCTGGGAATACAATGGGACGAAGGTCCAGATATCGGAGGGCCACATACCCCCTATCACCAATCCCAACGCAAAGATATATACCTGCTGCATGCCAGGCGGCTTATCGAGATGGGTCATGCCTATTATTGCTTCTGCTCACCAGAACGCCTCGCTCGTGTGCGCCAGGAGCAGCAGAAACGTAAAGAACCCTCCCATTATGATGGGACTTGTCGTCTGCTCTCCCCAAGTGAATCTGCACAGCGAGTAGAGGATGGAGAATCACACGTTATCCGCTTTAAAATCCCCCAGGATGGATCTATTACAGTAAGCGATCGATTACGCGGCGAGATCACAGTCAATAACCACAACATTGACGATTTCATCATCGTAAAATCCGATGGGTTGGCACTCTACCACCTGGCAGCCATGGTTGACGATCACCTGATGAGCATTACACATGTCATCCGTGGTTCCGAATGGCTACCGACTTTTCCTCTCCATGCCCATATCATTCGCGCCTTTGGCTGGGGTGAACCGAACTGGATCCACCTTTCCTTATTTCTAAAACCTAGCGGCAAGGGGAAAATGAGCAAGCGTGATTCCACCCAATTGATGAAAGATGGCTTCTCAATTTACCTCACCGACTTACGGTCTCTGGGGTATCTCCCAGAAGCGGTATTGAATTGGACTGCTCTGATGGGTTGGAGTTACGATGATCATACCGAATTTTTTACGCTGGATGACCTGGTTGAAAAGTTCAACATAGACCGGCTTAACCCATCACCCGCAGCGATTAACTTCTCCAAACTCGACCACTTCAATGGATTGCATATCCGCAATCTCCCCGTTTCAGATCTGGCAGATCGTATCAAACCTTTCTTCCAAAGTGCGGGGTATGATGTCGAGGATGACAAACTCTCGATGGTTACCCCTCTCATCCAGAAGCGGATCGTTACCTTAGATGATGCACCAAAAATGGGAGGCTTTTTCTTTGAAGATGAAGTTCATCCCAAGCCCGATGATCTGGTGGGAAAGAAGATGACCCCCGCAGAGTCCGCGACTGCAGCCCAACGCGCATATCAAATCCTGGGTGATTTACCGGTAATCAACCAGGGTACTGCTGAAGAACCGATGCGATCCCTTGCGGAGGAGCTTGGATTAAAAGCTGGACAGCTCTTTGGGATTTTACGCGTCGCGGTGACTGGTCGAACCGTTAGCCCCCCACTTTTTGAAACCATGGCAGTCATCGGAAAAGAAACCGTTCTCGAGCGTATTCATCAGGCAGTGGAAACGCTGAGCACGAAAGAGGAATGATTTAGGCTGATTATAGAACAGCTCAATTCAGATTCTTTTTTGCTATCTTCGCCCAGGAATCACGCAGCGATATCGTCCGATTGAAAACCAGTTTTCCATTTTGTGAAGCGATGGGATCGACACAGAAATAACCCTGTCTCTCAAATTGGTAAGTGCGACCCGGGGTTGCATCCGCCAGGCTCTGCTCCACAAAACACCCTTTCAGGATTTCTAAAGAATTGGGATTCAAATTTGATTTGAAATCCAAACCCTCTTCCACATCATCCGGATTAATTGCCAAGAATAAACGGTCGTAGAGCCGGGTTTCGACTTCGATCGCATGTGCAGCAGATACCCAGTGCAACGTAGCCTTAACTTTTCTCCCATCTGGTGCATTGCCGCCTCTGGTCTCAGGATCATAGGTGCAGTGCAGCTCGACGACTTCACTACTCTTCTCATCCTTGACAACATCTACACAGGTGATGAAATACCCATACCGCAAGCGAACCTCCCGTCCAGGGATCAAACGGCGGTATTTTGGTGGGGGTACTTCGCGAAAATCATCCTGCTCGATATACAACACTCTTGAGAAAGGCACCTTGCGCGTGCCCATAGTCTCATCTTCAGGGTTGTTGATCGCCTCCAGTTCTTCAACCTGGCCTTCAGGATAGTTGGGGATCACGACTCGTAAAGGGCGTAAGACACCTAGCACACGCGGCGCGCGCTGGTTCAAATCCTTGCGAATGA
>JAUWLJ010000198.1 GCA_030613705.1 Chloroflexota bacterium | reverse complement strand
ACCTCCGGAACCATCTGCCAGGTATACAGTTTGTCCTACAACGGATACCTGATTGGCCTCCCCCGGAGTGTCGATCACGGCAATTTCTTCCATCCTTAATTTTTCGGTACCAGAGGATTCTAGAAACAGTACTTGTAGGCCTGCCGCTCCATCTGCCAGATAGATAAAATCCCCAGAGAGATCTACGCCAATAGCCTCACCCGAGCTATCGTAGGTAGCCACCTCCACAGGAGCATTCGGATTGGCGATGTCGATTACACGCAATCCTTGATCGACATATGCCAGAAAGGCATAATTCTCGTTGACTGCTACAGATTGAGCGCGCCCCTGCTGCTTCTCGGTGCTTGAAACACGCTGAGAAGAGAGGTTTACCTCGGCATCGACAATGTGCAGCGCACTGTCTTTATCTGAGACGTATAATCCTCCCTGATCTATTTCAACCTGGTTGGCATTTAAGAAATCGCTGAATGATCCAACCTGCTCGATCGCGTTTAGATCAGTAATATCATATACCAGTAGACCGTTCTCACCATCGGCTAGAAATGCAATGATATCTCCATTGACAGCCACATCCTGAACCTTACCTGGTGTATCAATTGTGCTCAGCACTTCAGGCTGCCCAGGAGTGGTGATATCCACGATAACCATACCTTGGGCTCCGGTTGCCAGGTAGACCCTGTTATCGGAAATATCCATATCTTGGATATCTGCTCCGATATCTAGTACCGCGACTTCATCAGGTTGTCTTGGCTTGGAGATGTCCACCACTCTAAATTGATTTTGGTTATCACCCAGGTAAGCATAATTCCCCTGAACCACAACCCGCCGGACATTACCATTGATCGGAAATCTGCTGATCAACGAGGGATTGGCTTTGTTACCTGCTTTTATGATCAACAAACCGGGTTTACCATCTGCCACATATGCTAAGTCATTTACGAAATCGATGTCCTCTGCATAACCACTGCTGTCATAGGCGCCGATTTCCTTGGGTGCATATGGATTAGAGAGGTCCAGGATCCGCAAACCAGCGCGACCATCTGCAATATACGCGTATTGACCCTCAACTGCAACCGCATTCGCATTCCCTGTCGTATCAAATGAGCCTATTCGATCCGGCTTGTCCATGAGCGATACGTCTACGATCACCAACCCAACTCTACCCAAAGCCAGATAGGCTAATTCCCCTCTTACAGTCAGGTCATTAACCGGCTCTGCAGGACGAGCAAGGAAGGCATAAAAACCAATCACCCCCACTAAGATGATGAGGCTAAGTCTCCATGGACTTCGCTGGCGTGGTTGATCGCTCATGTTGAAATGATTGTATAACAAAATTGGAAATTGTGGTAAATCATCTTCTCGTAATTCTTCACAAGAATTGTTACAATAGGAAAGCCTTGAAATGATCACCTCAGCAAGGCAAGCTTTACGGTTATAGCGAGAACGTCAAATGCATCTTACGTTGACAGAATGCATAATGGGCATAGTAATTGCACCCATGCGCTACGTTGCCAGTATGATCTGGAAATTTAACCTTAATAATATTATTCCAGTCAATGGCTATCACGTTAGGAGAACCCCAAATGACAGATTTTACTGGAAAAGGTAAAGTCGCAGTATTGAAAACTTCCCCTGCAACAGTGCTGGAAGACATTGAAAAATTGATGCAGATGGCTGGTTTCGAAGCAGCTCTTCCGAAGGACATCCAAACAGGATTGAAGATCAACATTTCCTGGCAAACCTGGTACCCTGCCTGCTCGACGACCCCCTGGCAATTGGAAGGAGTGATCCGCAGTTTGCAGAATGCGGGCTATGCGGATTTAGTTGGTGTTCACAATGACACGGTTGTTGTGAATACCGAGGACGCTGAGATCAACAATAAACACAAGTTGATCACTGATCAGTATGGGGTTCCGTGTCTGTACTTGTATAACCAGGATTTTGAGTGGATAGAATACCAACCAAAGCGTCCTTTGCTTGTGCTGGACAAGGTATATCCAGATGGAATCTTCATCCCCAAAGCACTTCTTGGGATGAACATCATCCACCTGCCAACGGTGAAAACCCATGTCTTTACCACCATAACGGGAGCGATGAAAAATGCCTTCGGTGGTTTATTACACCGCAACCG
Source organism: Chloroflexota bacterium (assembly GCA_030613705.1). Lineage (GTDB taxonomy): Bacteria > Chloroflexota > Anaerolineae > Anaerolineales > UBA4823 > PFL25. Next base: position 2,980 of record JAUWLJ010000198.1, on the reverse strand, counting down.
TCATTGGACGCATGCTGTAATCCACGACACGATTGTTGACCTGCTGGCTATCCAGCAAGATATCCACCCGGGTATCTTCGCCGTAATGGATGGAACTTTCGCTGGAGATGGCCCTGGCCCGCGAGCCATGCGCTGGCATGAGAAAAATATTTTACTGGCCTCAGCAGACCAGGTAGCCATCGACGCTGTATCGGCGAAACTGCAAGGATTTGACCCGCTGAATCTGCGCTTTATCCGCCGGGCCCACGAGTTGGAACTGGGCATCGGTGATCCAAGCCAGATTGAGATTGTGGGTTACGATATAGAGCAAGAGGCCCCTTGGAACTTCAAACGCGAGGATACCTTAGCCAGTCGTGGGCAGCATATGATTTACCATGGCCCATTAAAGCCATTTGAAAAAATCCTCCTCCAATCCCCCTTGGTGCCATGGGCATATTTCGCCAGCAACTTCTATCACAATGTCTATTGGTACCCTTTCATCGGTCGCAAAAGGGTGTCAGCCGCCTTAGATACCCAGTGGGGAAAGGTGTTCCAATCATATGGGGACGGGGATGTCGTCATGCCAGGTATGGAACCGAAAACCGTACTCCAGGCCGCAGTGGGATTGACGATATTTACTGCTGGAGCTTTAGGTACAGCTTATCTGCTCAGAAAAAGGAAGTAAGGTCTTGAATATTCATGTGGTATTGATTTTCCGACTTTACAGGTAGAATTTACGCCTCAGAAGGCAAATAATTACCCACCATAATTTGCTCTCAATAATCCATTTACCCACAATCACAGATCATTCAGATTAGGTTTCTCGTAAAAACTAGCAAATTTTAAACCTCGTGAAACTGTGTCCCATTCAAAAAACACATCCCTCACCAGGAAGCTGATCCCTGGTTTACTGTTCGGTTTATTGGTATTTGCAGGTCTCATTTTAGTTGGGGATATCCGCCAAATCGGCGACGAAGTGCGGGGTTTCCCATGGCTGATCATCCCACTTGTGTTGGGTCTTACCCTTTGGAATTACATACTTCGCTTCATTAAATGGCACTATTTCCTGGGACAGGTTGGTGTTCGCCAGCTCCCAATTTTGGAGAGTGCCCGGTTGTTCGTTGCAGGTTTCCCTTTAGCAGTTACACCTGGGAAAGTCGGGGAAACTCTCAAAGGCGTTTGGCTCAACCAGCTGACAGACATCCCAACCGCACGGGGTGTCTCAGTCGTACTTGCTGAACGGATCAGTGATGGTCTGGCTATGCTGATCTTATCCACAGTTGGAGTGATCGCCTACCGTCGCTATTGGCCAGCTTTCGCTATCGTGTTGGGTTTACTGCTGGGAGTAGTTATCATTTCCCAAATTCGCCCACTTTCTGAGTACCTTCTCGGAATCGGAGTCCGCCTGCCCCTGGTCAACCGATTCGCTCACTCGGTAAATGAATTCTATGAAGGCAGCTCCACTCTCTTTCGACCCTGGACAACCTTCATCTCTGTCAGTCTGGGAACTATCTCATGGCTGGCAGAAGGAATTGGCTTTTACTTAATCTTAATCGGTTTTGGAGTCGCACCTGGGATATCCACTCTCTCCATCGCGATTTTCGTGCTCTCTTTCTCAACTGTAATTGGTGCCATTTCCGCCCTGCCAGGCGGTCTTCTGGCCACCGACGCTTCCATTATCGGCATGCTGGTCCTGCTTCTCGATATGGATGCAAATACAGCTGCTGCAGCCACATTGCTGATCCGCTTTGCCACTCTCTGGTTCGGTGTTGGGCTGGGTCTTATCACCTGGCTTTTCTCGCGTGACTTGCTCACCATGCAATTTAAGCGGTAGAATTCTCAGCAGAATAAATCAGCAAATTTATCGTTATAAAACGATGCCCACCTTTGAAAATAATTCTGTGGGTAACTACTGGTTTTAGTTTTACAATATTCCATCAGAATATTTGATCTTGGATTGCCCAATACTCATGCTCCGTGTTGAATTTCACTGCCATACGATCTACTCCAAGGACTGCTTGGTGAGAGTAGAAAACTTGCTCGAAACATGCCAGAAGAAAGGTGTCGACCGGATCGTGATCACCGATCACAACACTACCCGTGGGGCATTTCAAGCCCAGAAAATCGACCCGCAGCGTGTAATTATCGGGGAAGAAATCCTGACCCAGAAAGGCGAGCTGCTGGCTGCTTTCATGCAGGGTGAGATCCCGGCTGGTCTATCTCCATTGGAAACCATCGCCCGTTTGCGGGAACAAGGGGCTTTTATCAGCGTTTCGCATCCCTTTGACCGGCTGCGAAGTGGTCACTGGCAGCTGCAGGATTTGCTCGAGATCGCTCCCTTAGTTGACGCGATCGAAATCTTCAACGCCCGCTGCATGTCACCAGATTTCAACAGGCAGGCTGTTGAATTTGCCAGGGAGCATCATTTAGCCGGCACGGTCGGCTCAGACGCCCATGCGGCCTTCGAAATTGGCCGGGCAGCCATGGTCCTTCCAGATTTCCATGACGCTAACAGCTACAAAGAAGCCATACCCAAAGCACAGTTCGAAACCCGCTTATCCTCCCCTTTGGTGCGCTTCACCTCGCGCTACGCAGTGATGTACAAGCTGATCTTTAACCCTCAAGTACCTTGACCAGATGCCAGTTCAGTGTAGAATTAAACACATGTGGAGCGGTGGCGGAATTGGCAGACGCAGGGGACTTAAAATCCCCCGGTAGTAATACCGTGTGGGTTCGACCCCCACCCGCTCTACCTAATATATTGGGGATTCCCTCGATAGGACCCCAATATATGGGACACAGGAGCCTGATTCACGTCAGGCTCTTTGTTTTGTGTGCAGTTTGTGTGCAGATGTGTGCAGTTCGGGTGCAGTTCACTATCGCTTGTTACTATCCCGGATTGTTGAGATTATTGATGTATCCCCCATTTCTACCGGGATTGGAGTGAGCAAATCATCCATTAGATTACCTACTCCCTCATGCATTGCTGGGATCAGGTGGC
>JAUWLJ010000338.1 GCA_030613705.1 Chloroflexota bacterium | reverse complement strand
CCAATTGAAATTATGATCGACCGAGAGGCCATCCCAACCGCGATATTGTTCTTTAAGCGCGGGGTGGTCCCAATCGTAACCCGTGTCCTGACCTGCAATGGTGATCCCCTGCCCGCGATATCCAGCAGCCCATACCTCTGGTGCCCGGACTTTACTGATATTCCACTCAATTGATGACGCAGCTTGAGAGGAAATTCCAAATGGATCGACTACTGGCTTATCCATCTGCACTTTGGGGTTGGCGAAGATATGATCGACATCACTCCTGCTCGCCATTGCGCTGAGGACCTTCAGATCGCCTCGCACCCAAATCATATTGGCGATCCAATATGGGCGAAAATTAGCACCTGATCCAGTTAAAGAGGTGATTATTGGTTTTTGAGACCTTCTGGCCACAGCAGTCAGAAGCAGGTAGACATATTGTCCCTTTTCCTGCTTTGTTTTAAGAAATTTAGCCCCGCTGAGGTCCGCCTGATCCGACAGGTAGAGAATAAAATCTGTCTTCCCTTCTGCAATGGTGGAAAAAACTTCCTCATCTATCTTTGCCAACCAAGATTGGGTAAGCATCTCAGGTTTGGCCGATCCTGGTCCAACCCACAACACCAAGGTCAATATTAGAGAGACAAGCTTTAGTGTCAACCGCATACGATCCTCGAAAATGAATGCAAAATATTGATAATTAAACCCGTTTCTAATTTCAAGGTTCTCCACAGCTTATAATTTAATCAGCAGCTTAACCTCTGGCCAGGCAAATGGGAGGGCGATCAGACCGCCTAAAGCCAGGGAGCCCAACGCCAGAAGTAGATTTGACCCGGCTATTTGCATCAAGAGTAACACGACCAGCCCAGCAACTGTCGACCCTATTAAAGCGCGCAGCAAGGTTGATCCGACCCTCAAAGCACCCGGATATTTACGATTGAGCAGGAACCATAACAGCAGCGCCTCACCGGAGAAAGCCAGCGAGTTCGCCAGAGCGATACCGACCGATCCCACGGAGCGGGCCAGGGTGATCGCCAGAACCGTAAAAATCGCAGCCATCAGCGCCGAAGCCCATAAGGGGGTGATGGCATTCTGCTGGGCATAAAAACCACGCGCGGCGATCTCCAACATGGCGTGACCGGTCAGTCCAAGCAAGAAAGCCCGCGTGGTCCACACCACCAGATCCGTCCCTGCCTGGTCAAAGCCAAAGATCGCAGCGATTGGTTCGATAGCGAGGATGATCAACACTGCGACCGGCAGGGTAAAGGCCAGGATTACCCGCAGAGCTTTGTTGAGCGAGGTGGTGAATACACTCTTTTCATTGCGCACGAACTGCTGAGATATCGTTGGCAGCAAAGCTGTTCCGATAGCTGTACCAATTAATGTCTCCGGAACCTGCATGAACAACCAGCCGTAGACCAGTGCAGTGATAGATCCTGTTGTCAGCCGGGAAGCGATATTATCGGGAATATAGATCAAGACCAGGTAAACAAAAAACATGCTGCCAATACGCGGCCCCATCACCCGCAGCACCTGCTGGACTCCCGGGTGACGCAGATTGATCTTTGCCACCCAGTGGAACTGGTAGCGGACCAATCCGGGGAGTTGAATGCCCAGGAAAAGTAAGGCGCCAATCACAGTTCCATAGGCCAATCCATAGATTCCTAGTCCTAAGGCGGGCAAAGTGATCGGCCCGATTTGGTAGCCGGTGCTGGGAGCCAGGAAAATGACACCGATCAGGGTGCCAATATCATACATACTGCGTGCCAGCGCAGGCAGTAAGAAGTGCTGGTTGGCTTGCAGCCCGGCGATCACCAACCCGCTGATAGAAAACAACATCGTGGCGATCAAGTTCAAGCGCATCAAATCTACGACCTGGGATTGCTGATCAGGGGAAAATCCCGGTGCGATGCCTAAATTCGAACCCACAAGCCGGGTCGCGAGCAGCGCTACCAGGATTGACATGCCTAAAGTGACCAGGAATACCAGGTTGGCAACGCGGGAGAATAAATCCCACATCGCAGGGCGACCTTTCTCCTCCAGATAATCCGAGAGCACCGGGATAAAAGCGATGGCCAAGGCACCGCCAGATATCAAGGCAAAAATCAGATCAGGCAGGTTGTTGGCAGCATTGAAGACATCCAGCCCCGCTGAGAGTCCAAATTGGCGTGCGATGATCAGCTGGCGAAAAAAGCCCAGCAGCTTTTCCAGGCCAAAGAAAACGGCGATGATCAGAGCAGAACGGGCAATGTGACTCATATTGGACAGGGTGAGAAATTGGGTAGACGTTTAGACTGCAGATTCACTAAAGTCGATCTAGATCAGGGATTACGAATGGAGCAAGTATAGCATGGAGGCGGTAAAACGACCAAATGTTGCAGCCCCCTACTAGATATGGTACAATCTGCGCGCTTGGAAGGGCTGCCACCGGATGCGGAGGGTACCCTTCCTACCCGGAGGGATGGCCGAGCGGACTAAGGCGGTTGTCTTGAAAACAACTGTGGGTTCACGCCCACCGGGGGTTCGAATCCCTCTCCCTCCGCCTAATATCAGAATGCCTGCATAATTAAATAACCCGGGGAGGTGCCAGAGTGGTTGATTGGGGCCGCCTGCTAAGCGGTTAACGGGGCCAAAACCTCGTTCGCGGGTTCGAATCCCGCCCTCCCCGCCTGGTGAAACACCTGCTCACCTGCAGGTGTTTCTGTTTAATTGGTTGGAGCGAAGCACCTGATATCATAGGCTTGCAATATCAATGTACATAAGCGGATGTATCAATCTAAATGTCTGCTGGTTGAGCTGAATC
>JAUWLJ010000334.1 GCA_030613705.1 Chloroflexota bacterium | reverse complement strand
TCCCCTGAATTCGTGGATGTGATCCTCTCAGGTCCGGTCCCTGTCCTGGCCCCGTTAACTCCCGCTGACATTCGTGTTGTGGTTGACGTTTCCGACCTGGAGCTGGGAACCTATCAAATCGAACCAATTGTGGATGTAATTCCTGACCGCATAGTAGTCGAAGCGGTATTGCCCTCAACTGTCGCAGTGGATATCATTGTCGCGCCCACGCCTACTCCAACTGCCACACCGGTCGCGACCACCCAGCCCTGAGAGACGCGTATGTCAAAACCAGTTGTTGCCCTGGTTGGGCGCCCCAACGTTGGGAAGAGTACCCTGTTTAACCGCCTGGCTGAAGAGCGATTAGCAGTGGTCGATGAGGTCCCCGGCACCACGCGGGACAGATTAATGGCGGATGCAATTTGGGCGGGGGTGTTCTTTTCGATCATTGATACGGGTGGTATTGACCCAACCCAAACCGGTCAGGGGCGTTCCCAACAACCGCTCTCCGTTGGTTCGGCTGATTTTATAACGCAGATCAAGGAGCAGGCAGAGATTGCGATCGCTGAGGCGAATGCAATCCTGTTTATCGTCGACGCTGAGAGTGGGGTCACACCAGCAGACCATGAGATTGCCCAGATACTTCGCCGCCACCAGCAGCAGAGGGATGGCGAACCCTATCCCCCGATCTTTCTGGTGGTCAATAAAGCTGACAACGAGGTTCGACGCTCACAGGCTTTCCAGTTCTATGAATTGGGCATGGGGGAGCCTTACCCAATATCGGCCCTGCATGGCACTGGGATTGGCGATTTGCTGGAGGCATTTGTCTCATCTTTTCGTTTATCCGGCGAGGAGATGGAGGACGAATCTGTAAAGATCGCCATAGTTGGCAAGCCGAACGTGGGAAAATCCAGCCTGCTCAACAAGTTGTTGGGCGAGGAGCGCGCCATAGTTAGTCCTATCCCTGGTACCACCCGTGACGCGGTTGATACTCATCTGACATACGAAGATACTCAAATTACCTTGATTGATACAGCTGGGATCCGCAAGCGCGGAAAAATTGAGCCAGGGGTGGAAAAATACAGCGTGCTTAGAACCTTTCAAGCCATCGATCGCGCCAGCGTAGCGCTGTTATTGGTGGATGCTGCGATCAGCTTAGCAGCCCAAGATGCCCATATTGCGGGGTATATCATTGATGCCTGGAAAAGTGTTGTGGTGGTGGTCAATAAGTGGGATGCGATCCCCAAAGATACCCATACTATGGATGAATACACACGCTTATTGAGACACGAATTGAATTTCTTACCCTATGTCCCCCTGCTCTTTATTTCAGCCAAGACAGGCCAACGGGTTTCCCAGGTGCTTCCAATGGCTTTGCGCGTTCAGGAAGAGCGATTAATGCGTTTGTCCACCTCCAAACTCAATCGGGTTCTCAGGAGAGCGCAAGATCTTCATCCGGCCCCTTCCCGGGCTGGGAAGCAATTGAAAATCTACTATGGTACCCAGGTTCGCAACGATCCACCGACATTCTTGCTTTATGTCAACGACCCAAAGCTGGCGCATTTTACTTACCAGCGGTTCCTAGAGAACCGTATTCGAGAAGATTACCCATTTTTAGGCACCCCCATCCGCTTGGTATTACGCCGACGTCGGTAATAGCCAGGTTGTTCCCTATAACATAATTTTGGAATTGTAAGAGAATCCTAAGAAAACCCTTAGGTTGATTTGTATGCCTTGACCTGTTACCATGCCGACTTTATAATCCAATCGCGGGAGAAGTCCTTTTCCCAGCCCATCTCAGGAATTGTGTGTGCGATAAGGAATTGGATGGAGCATAACTTGGATCATTTCCACACTGAAACAATCTCTGAACCGCAAGAGACAGAAGAGAAGCGCTCTGGTTTCATGAGGTTTGTGATAGATGTCGCCGAGACATTAATCTTGTCGATTGTACTATTCGCGGCTATCAATGCAGTCTCGGCGCGCATCCGTGTGGATGGTGCCAGTATGGAACCAACTCTGCAAAGCGGCGAATTTGTTATTGTCAATAAATTGGCCTACCTGTTTGGGGAGCCGACGACAGGTGATGTGATTGTGTTCCATTTTCCCCGCGATCCAGATCAGGAATATATAAAACGCATTATCGGCCTGCCAGGTGATCGGGTGGAGATTAAAAATGGCGAAGTCTATGTGAACGATCGGGTCCTGGACGAGGATTATATAGCTGCTTCACCGGTTTATGAGGATATATTGGATGTGCCGGGTGATTCGCTGATTGTCCTTGGGGATAATCGGAACAATTCTTCGGATTCCCACAATTGGGGACCGGTCCCCTTAGATTATGTCATTGGAAAGGCGACGTTTGTTTACTGGCCGCCTACGGAATGGGGCGTTCTTAACCAACCAACGGTCAGTGCTGCTCCTTAATTGCTCATAAGAGACGAGGCTTCAATGAAGATGAAACCGCGATCTGAAGACGACCATAAGAAAGAGTCCGCATACCAGTGTCCAGAATGCTTGGCTGGCGTAATGCATATGGAGGCTGTGACCTACTTTACCTGGTTGAACACGGAGTTGGTCACGGTTCCAAATTTCCCTGCTTGGGTTTGTGATATGTGTGGGCGCAGAGAATTCGATCCCCGCGCCATCACCTGGTTGAACATTTTACTCAATCCAGCGACGGGACGCTCCTCAGTCCAAAGGTCACCTCGCCGAACCAGGATATCGCCCGGCGAACAGCCGCAGACCTGATCGCGGATTTCTTGTCAGGATTACTCCACAATTAACTAATTCTTACGAATATTCTTAAAGTATGGTTCTGCAAGAAAAAGTGCAGCCAAAGATTTTGCGTCCTGAAGCACCCCCTGAGCGATAAGATCAGGCACATTTGCCAG
>JAUWLJ010000298.1 GCA_030613705.1 Chloroflexota bacterium | reverse complement strand
AGGTGTGCCGGCATATCTGGTTGATAATCCCTTGACCTGTATCGCAGAAGGAGCTGCGATCGCACTCGATGCGAACGTTTACCCGAAGATAAAACGTAATTTGCCTCTGGTTTGATAGATATACCAGAATTAATGAAGAGGTTATTGGATAATCCTTGATTTACGGATGATCAGAAAACAAAGTCCCTGGAAAAAATCCAGAGACTTTTTTGATCTGAAAGGACAATTATAAATTATTGAGTATCAATGATTTTCGTTAGAGATAATAGGTCATTCGCTGCAGGTGAATCACCGGGTCTATATACTGCACGCGAACATTTTCCGGGAAAGTGAGATTGATCGGGGCATAGTTAAGGATGGCGGTCACACCCGCGGAAACAAGCTCTTCGGCGACTTCCCGGGCAGCTCGACTCGGTGTGGCGATCATCGCAATCTGGATGCCAGCCTCACGAATGGATTCTTTTATGGTCTTGGTATCCTTCACAGTGAATGAACCTATCTGAGTGCCAATCTTCGCAGGATCGCTATCGAAAATCATAGCAACACGCAACCCTCGATTTGAAAATCCTTGATAGCGAGCAACTGCTGAGCCGATATCCCCGGCGCCGACAACTGCCATGTCCCACACCCGGTCAACATGTAAGATCTGGCGGATCTGTTCAGCAAGATAATCAATCGAATATCCCGTACCTTGTTTGCCAAATTCACCAAACTGGGATAAATCTTTGCGAATTTGAGCCGCAGAAATACCCAGTCGTTCACCTAATTCTTGGGATGAGGTTACCCGGCGATTTTCTTCAAGCATACGCTGCAATGCCCGCAGGTATATGGGTAATCGGCCAACGACAATGTCTGGGATGACCTTCTCTGGCATGTTGCCTCCTTAGAATGTTTAACTTATTAGTTTCCCTGTTATTCGCAGTTTGTGCAAACTCACACAATGATAACACAAAAACTGTACTAATTTGGTACGAGTTGGAGAAAAAATTGCTCACCTCCATGTATACGAATTCAAGATAAATAGCGCTGGGCTGGTATAATCGAGCGCGATTTGATCATCGTGTAATCGGAATTGGGCTTAGCAAATTATGTTTATTGATGAAGCACGGATCCAGGTGATATCAGGCAAAGGTGGGGATGGAATTGTCCATTTCCGGCGTGAAAAATATGTCCCTCTGGGAGGTCCGGCTGGCGGAGATGGTGGACGTGGTGGTGACGCGCTTCTGGAAGTGAAAGCAACCTTGAATACCTTAGCTGCTTTTCAACGAAAGCGTATATTTAAGGCCGAGAATGGAAAAAATGGAGGTGGAAATAACAAAACAGGCCGATCTGGTGAGAATCTAGTCATTTATGTCCCTCCTGGCACAATTATTTTCGATGAAGAGACGGGAGATATGATTGGTGATTTGGTCTCCCCCGGAGAACAAATCGTTGTCGCTCCCGGCGGGCGAGGTGGACGGGGAAATGCACGCTTCGCGAGCTCGCGCAATCAAGCTCCACGCATTGCGGAAAAAGGAGAACCGGCAAAGGAACGTCATTTACGTCTTGAGCTGCGCCTGATTGCTGATATTGGTATCGTCGGAGTACCCAATGCTGGAAAATCGACCTTCCTGGCAGCTGTGACTAACGCCAAACCGAAAATCGCCCCCTACCCTTTTACCACCTTAGAACCGAATTTGGGAGTGGCGATCTTAGATGAAGAAGTTTCATTAATTCTGGCTGATATCCCCGGTCTTATCGAAGGAGCACATCTGGGAATTGGCTTAGGTCACGAATTCTTACGCCACATTCAACGGACCCGAGTGTTGATCCACATCTTGGATGGGTTAGCTGAAGACCCATTGCTGGATTATGCTCAAATCAACAGCGAATTAGCCCTCTTTGATCCACAATTGGAGGATAGACCGCAGATTGTGGCATTCAATAAGATTGACATGCCAGAGGCGAATAATCGCTGGCCTGAACTAAAAAAACAATTGATAAAAAAAGGTGCCGGGAAATCAATCAATCTGATGGCGATATCGGCGCTCGCCAGAACCAACGTGCGGGAATTATTATACAAAGCCGCCCAACTTCTCACGGAGGCACCACCTCCAATAGAAGTGGTCGATATGCCCGTTTATCGTCTGGATTCCGATCCGCAAGAATTCAACATCCTCAGAGAAGACAATGGGTGGCGAATTCAGGGAGAAGCGATTGAACGGGCGGCAGCAATGACTTATTGGGAATATGACCAGTCCGTGAGACGTTTTCAGCGGATTTTACAATCTCTTGGGGTTGAGGATAAATTACGATCTTTAGGTGCTGAAGAAGGTGATACAGTTTTCATCGGAGAGTACGAGCTTGAATGGTCAGATTAACATTTTCCGATTGAACATTGAGTGAAACACAAGATGAACTTGCATTCTCCAGGTGGTTAAATGAGGATTGGTGTATTTGGTGGTACTTTCGATCCACCACATCTTGCACACCTTATCCTGGCTGAGGAGGCTCGCTTTCAGCTAGAACTTAACCGGATTCTGTGGGTCCTGACACCGGTTTCTCCAATGAAACCGGATGTGCATATATCCCCATGGGAGCAACGCTTTGAATTACTTAAAGCCGCACTGGTGGATAATCCGAAATTCGAAATTTCCCAGGTGGATATCGATCGGACTGCACCCCACTATGCCTTTGAGACCCTGCGAATTCTTGGCGAACATTATCCTGCTGATGATATCGTATTCTTAATGGGTGGAGATTCACTGCGCGATTTACCACAATGGGAAAAACCCGAGGAACTATTATCAAACTGCAAAGAGATCGGCGTCATGCGCCGACCAGGGGCTGAAATCAATATGCCTGAATTGGAGCGCATGATCCCATGCCTGAGCCACAAGGTGAAATGGGTTGAAGCACCTCTACTAGAGATATCTAGCAGTCTTATTCGCAAACGACTGAGACTTGGGGAACCAGTTAGATATTTCTTGCCTGATGGGGTGTACCAGATCATCAAGTCGAAAAAATATTTACGTTCCGATTAAAATCTAAGATTGATTAAAGTCTTGTGGCCAGCCGTTAAGGATGTATGAAAGTCCTGAATCCCTATCAGGAAATTATGCGTTGATGATATTCCAATGGGAAATTAGGGGGTGATACGTGCGAAAATATTCTCAGCTAATGCTAACAAGGATTGTTGATCATCTGATTGCGCGAAGGTTTTCCCTTGTCCGTAAAATGTCAGCGTGACCATCACCGGCTCATTCGCATCCGATGCTGGCTGATTGATTGTGTTCTCGCTAAAATTCCTCAGTGCATCGATCAATTGTTCGTATTCTTCAGGCGAGAGAATCTCTTGCAGGTTAACAGAAGCAGCTTTCATCTC
>JAUWLJ010000309.1 GCA_030613705.1 Chloroflexota bacterium | reverse complement strand
CCCTCGCTGCGCCCGATCCAATTCGTCTGCAGGGTAACGACGCGTTCTGGCCAATCCATGTGCGAGAAATCCAGCAATTCCTCGGCGTAGGTTGTGGTGCGGAAGAACCACTGCTCCAGTTCCTTCTTGATCACCGGGGTACCGCAGCGTTCGCAATGACGGTCTTCTCCCCACACCTGCTCGCGGGCCAGGGTAGTATTACAATTTGGGCACCCGTCAACCGGGGCCATCTTGCGGTAGGCCAGATTATGCTGATAAAGCTGGTTGAAAAACCACTGCTACCAGCGATAGTATTCTGGGTCGGAGGAGACCGATTCTCCCCGCCAATCGTACATTGACCCCATAGATCGCAGCTGTCCCCGCATGCGCACAATATTAGCATAGGTCCATTCCTTGGGATGAATGTTGCGCTTGATCGCCGCATTTTCTGCCGGTAACCCGAAGGCGTCAAATCCCATGGGAAACATAACATTGTAGCCCCGCATGCGCATATAGCGTGCTCGGGCATCTGATGGTGTCATCGCGTACCAGTGACCGATATGCAGGTCTCCCGAAGGGTAAGGAAGCATGGTCAGTGCATAGTGTTTGGGTTTCGAGTGATCGATATCAGCATTGTACAGGCCATCTTCTTTCCAGCGCGCCTGCCATTTTGGTTCGATCTCCTTTGGATTGTATACAGGTTGCTCAGGCATTCTTCTCTCCATAATTCAATCTTAATTCGACAAGCAAGCTAAGTAAATTCAGCACTTATTCAGCGTCCGGTTTCTTGGCGATTATAACCATTCTGCTTGATTCATTCGATAGTGGTTGTGAATCATATCCGCCAAGCATCTTATGAACCTGCATACCTGCCTGATTGATCATTTGCTCAATTTCGGAAGGATTATAAAGGCGCACAAAGAACGGTTTATCTTTGCGAACACCGTCGCGGATCACAATTCGTCGATTGTACCAGCGACCAGTGCGGGTATCGAAACTCCCCCGGTCGATCATCAGATCTTCACCCTTTTCCGTGACCATGAACGGCTGCAAACGTTTCAAGAATACATCCCGGTTGTGGGTATCAAAGACGAATAAGCCACCTGGTTTCAGAGCCTGTCTCACGTTTTCTAACACTAATTGATTATCATCATCCTCGAAATAACCGAACGAGGTGAAAAGCAACAAGACGTGGTCAAATTCCTGGTTGAAATCAATTTGGCGCATATCCGCTTGAAGGAATTTTGTTGGGATATTCATCTCCTGCGCCTTACGCCGGGCGATCTCCAGGAAGCCGGGAGTCAAGTCAACTCCGGTCACGGCATGTCCTAAGGACGCTAATGCGTTGGCATGTCTCCCAAAGCCACAGGCCAGATCAAGTATGCTGCAAGCTTCATCGAGGGACAATTCACAGACCAGCGTATCCACCTCCATCTGCGTTCGTTCCAGGGTTAATGATTCCTGGTAAAAATAGAGATAATCCTGCACATCGAAGACCGCCTCAAAATCAAAACCTTCTTGATCTGGAGTATTCAAAATTCCCAAATCGAGACCTTTCTGCCCAGAAAGAGGAGGTAATTTCCTATTAACCGTTTCAAACCCGACCTGCACGATCTCCATGGCCACCGCAACCCGTCTGGACCAGTTCTGTGGATCCGCATCGTAGATTTCTGCTTCTTTTTTTTGACTCTGGTGGTCAGCAGCTTCTTCACGAAATCTATCCGCAGATTCCCAATCCAGACCATCAACAGAGACTGAATTAACCAGAAAACCAGCTCTCTTCAGGATCAACGGCCACTCGGCATCGGTCCCAAGCGCATGTCCTGGCTCACAGTTCGCTACGAGATATTCACAGGCTTTACGTGAAAAGCCCTTTGAGCCTGCGCTGACATCGAGAGGTTGACCCACAAGATGAGAAACCACCAGATTGCTGATCGCTTCCGTCTGGATCAGTGCCTGAGGATGAGTCTGGTAAGAACCAGCTGAACGACCAATAATCAAGCAATCATACTCCTGTATCTCACCTAGAATATCCTCCCACTCTCCCTGGCTGGTTTCAACCCAGCGCAGCAGCCGGTCGAAATCAACATACTGGATGTGAGTTCCGGAAAATTCAAGTGCAAGCTCGAGGGCAAGGGAGCGACCCCTTGACCAGTCCAGTGTAGTGACAACTTCGACCTGGGTTAGTTCCTGGAGATGATGGACCAATTCTGTGTCAGTCTCAGGAGGTAATGAGATCGAAATCCCGGAATATGCCTGCTGTAAAAGCGGCATTAGTTTGAGAAACCGGTCAAGTTCTCCACGTGGCTGCCAGGCTGTTGCCAGAATTATTGTCATGCCACCTCCAAATTGAGTTTTATTTCACGTTCCAAAAATCCTGCCTGGGTGCTGGATCAGTCACCTTGGGATTGCTCAGTTAGGATATTCATAATTTTACCCGGCACGTAGATCACCTCGACAATTTTACCGCCAACAATATGCTGTTGGACTTTTGCCAGGTCGAAGGCTACAGCCTCGACCTCAGCCTGATCTGCAATAATCGGTACTTCAACCACAGCACGCACTTTGCCATTGATCTGGATGGGAATTTGAACAGTCTCATCCTCAGTTAACCCATCATCCCAGATTGGCCAATCTTCCGTATGAACGCTGTTTTCATACCCAATTAGGTGCCATAACTCCTCCGAAATAAATGGTGCCGCAGGTGCCAGCAATACCAGCAAGCACTCTAAGGAACGATGATATGTTGCTGTCCGCCAGGTTCCCGCCTGATAGCGATCTGACAGCAGGTTCACGAACTCCATCAGCGCTGAAATCATGGTATTAAATCTAAATCCTTCAATTCGTTGGCTGACTTTCTGGATGGTTTTATGCAGCTCCCGCTCCAGATCAGCATCCTTATTCGATGCTGAGGTGCTTTCAATATAAGTTTCAGAGTAGAGCATCCAAATACGGTTCAGGAAACGACGCGCACCATTAATGCCATCCGCGCTCCAATTGACATCTTGCTCAAATGGAGCCATAAACAACACGTACACTCGCAATGCATCTGCGCCATATTGCTTTACTATACTGTCCGGCGTGATTACATTGCCGCGCGATTTCGACATGCGCTGCCCATCGGTGCCCATCATCTGGCCCTGGTTGAGCAGCTTTGCAAAGGGTTCCCGGAAAGGCAGCAGGCCTTCGTCTGCCAGGAAGTGCGTCCAAAAGCGAGCATACAGCAGGTGCAGGACAGCATG
>JAUWLJ010000197.1 GCA_030613705.1 Chloroflexota bacterium | reverse complement strand
GAGCGAGTGTTCGATGGTATCGTCATGTTGGGTTTCGTATTCCTCAATTTGCCTGAGCTGGCTCGATTAACCGTTTCTTCTGGCTTTGTCGGTAATATCCAGACTCTTGCATTATGGGGAGCAGGCGCTTTTCTCGGTGTCCTGGTTTTGTTCTTATTGGCTGGTATGTACCCGGAGCGCACGATCTGGTTTGTGAAATGGATATCCCGCTATGTGATCCCAGCCAGGTTTAGAGATCAGGTCATCGGTCTGGCGGAGAGTTTCCTGGGGGGCTTGGCAGCATTACGATCGCCCCGAGATGTCTTGATGATCTTCTTTACCTCAATTGTGATCTGGTTATTAGAGACGGGAAAATATTGGTTCGTGATGCAGGCCTTCCCGCTTGAGGTGAGCTTTTTCACCTTGATGCTAATGAACGGGATAGTCAACCTGGCGACGACTATCCCCTCTGCGCCGGGTTATGTGGGTACTTTTGATGCTCCAGGGATAGCGGTGCTGCAAGCTTACGGTGTAGACAAGGCGATCGCAGCTGGTTATACGTTGGTGCTTCACGTCGCTCTGTGGGTACCAATAACCGCGCTTGGCGCTTATTATATGGCACGGTTGGGAATCAAGTGGGATCAGAGCATGGAACGAGTGCGAGTTGAGGATGGGTCGAAATAAGATTCAAACTGAGAAGAGAAGATGGAAAATAAAAAAAGCGTCGCGATAATCGGTGCCGGAATCGGGGGGCTGTCAGCTGCATATGACCTGGTCCAGGCTGGGCACCAGGTGACGATCTTTGAGAAAGATGAACATGTAGGTGGTCTGGCGAGTGGTATTAAAGAGCCGCATTGGGAATGGTCCGTTGAAAAATATTATCATCACTGGTTCGCCTCCGACCAGCATATTTTGGGTCTGATAGAGGAGCTTGGCTGGAGTGACAAGGTACACTTCCCCCGTCCTTACACCGTGGTGTATCACAAAGGCAAGTTCTACCCTTTCGATTCCTACTTGAATGCACTGCTCTTCCCCGGGTTGGGCTGGGGAATCAACAAGATCCGCTTTGGATTGGTGGGATTGTACTTACGTTTGACCAATGACTGGCATTCCCTGGAAAAATCCACTGTGGATGCCTGGATGCGAAAATGGGCCGGGGATCGTGCATACCAATCGTTATGGGAACCACTGTTAATCGGAAAATTTGGTGTTCATTATAAGAATGTCAACATGGCCTGGATGTGGGCTCGTCTCAAGGCTCGCACTACACAATTGGGAACCTTTGAGGGGGGCTTTCAAGCCTTCGCCGATCGCTTCGCACAACGTTTGCGTGAATCAGGCGTAGACATTCAACTGGGTACTCCAGCCACCCAGGTCGCCTCCCAGCCAGATGGCAAGCTCGCTCTAGCAGTAGGTGAAAGCTCACAAACTTTCGATCAATGCCTGGTGACTGCTTCCCCGGGCTTCATGGCGCGCCTGGCCCCCACCCTGCCGGAGAATTACCTGACCAACCTGCTAAACTTGAAGAGCATGGGCGCAGTGGTCTTGATTTTATCCTTGAAACACCAGCTTTCTGAGGAAGGGTATTACTGGTACAACATTCCCAAATCGGCGGGATATCCATTTCTGGCCCTGGTGGAGCATACGAATTACGTGTCTGCAGAGAACTTTGGGGGCGATCATCTTGTCTATTGTGGAGATTATTTAGACCCGGACCACGAGTACTTCGATCTCAGCAAAGAGGAGATATTGGAACAGTTCCTGCCGGTCCTTCCCCGTTTTAATCCAAAGTTCAAGCCTGATTGGATTAATAAGACCTGGCTCTTTCGCACGAAGTACGCCCAGCCCATCCCCGAAGTGAACCATTCAAACAACATTCCAGCTATCGAAACACCGATTTCGGGGCTCTATTTTGCCAGCATGAGCCAGGTGTATCCATGGGATCGGGGCACAAATTTTGCGGTAGAAATTGGTCGCAAGGCTGCTCGCCAAATGATCAACGCGGACGATGGTAAACCTGCTTAGCGCGAGAAATCAGCTGGAGATTGTAGGGTTTAATTCCTGGACTTGGCATCCTTCAGATTGTTGCTCACCGCTGATGGACAAACGGCGCTTGAATATGCCCGGCAGTTGGAGCCTCGTGAAGTGGATTATTTGCGCCATTTCCAGAGTTTAGAGGTGCGGTTTCCCAGTGCGCTGGCCCAAGCTGCGCTGGAAACGGTCATATTGCGCACCGAAGCCAGGTCAAAACAACCCAATTCAGATCGAATGTATTTCACCCGGAGTGCGCTGGAGCAGGCCTCCCCACATCAAGTATCCGCATACCGGAGTGAACGATTTCACCCCTGCGAACGTCTGGTAGACCTGGGTTGTTCAATCGGCAGCGATACGTTCAATTTGGCACGCTTTGCCTCGACGACAGGTATCGATACCGATCCTCTGCGCCTGGCGATGGCGCAAGCCAATGCTGATGCTTTGGGATGTGCCGATCAAGTTCAATTCGTCCGCGCTGACCTGACAGCTAACCTGCCGGTGAAGTTTACTGAGAAATCAGGTCTTTTCTTTGATCCTGCCCGGCGCATTGGAGACCGGCGAGCCTTCTCAGTCCGGCATTACACACCTCCGTTGAATATTGTCAGGGACTGGCTGCCAATCACCCGCACGCTTGGGGTGAAAATTTCCCCGGGAGTGAAGGTGGCGGAAATTACATCCTACGATGCCGAGCTGGAGTTTATTTCGTTAAAAAGGGAGCTCAAGGAAGCGGTCCTCTGGTTTGGTCCGCTGAAGACTGCGAAACGGAGAGCGACGATATTGCCTGGTCCCCACACACTTGTGGGTGATGATTCGCATGACCCCCTCCCGCTGGGTGAACCCCTTGAATACCTTTATGAGCCCGACCCAGCCATAATACGAGCTGGCTTGATTGCCGAATTAGGGGGTCAGTTGGGAGCTTCCCAACTAGATCCCGACATCGCTTATCTGAGCGCTGACCAGATCACTAAGAGTCCATTTGCCAGGGTCTGGAAGGTTGAGAATTGGTTTCCGTTTAGTGTGAAGCGCTTGCGGGTGTATCTGCGTGAACGAAAAGTGGGGGAAATTACGGTTAAAAAACGTGGGTCGCCACTCCAGCCTGAGGAATTGATCCGCATGCTGCGTTTGAGTGGAGATGAACAGCGAGTGGTATTTCTAACCCACTTAAAAGGCGCCCCAATTGTGATCGTCTGTTTCTCCAACCAATCGGCCGCTTGAATTCCTAATTAGATCCTGTCGAGAACAGAGGCACGTGTCCCAGGGAGAGAATATGCGCCCAACGAGCCTGGTCTCCCTCGGTCAGAATAGAAGCTTCCGCGGCGATCGATCCATTTGTTTTTTCGACGATTTGTCTCATTCCCTCTAAAGTGGACCCGGTGCTGATCACATCATCCATTAAGACAACTATTTTTCCCGCCATCAGGTTGTAGTCCTTCTCATCCAGGTAGAGTGATTGAGGTTTGCCGGTGGTGATCGATAATGTTTCGGCATGAACGGTATTGCCCATGTATACACGGTATACTTTGCGCAGGACGATATAGGGTTTGCCCGTCTCAGCTGCCAAGGCGTGCGCCAGGGGAATGCTCTTTGCCTCTGCGGTGACCAGCACATCGTATTCTATCTTTTCTAATTTCTGAGCCAGCGCTTTGGCGCAGGCCTGGACCAGCTCGGTATCACCCAGGATATTAAGGACCGCTATTCGCAAACCGGGCTGAACTTCAAACAGCGGCAGATCTCGGTATAATCCAGCGATTTCGATCGGATATGTGTTGCGGTCCATAGACATGGGGCTGCATCTCCTCAGATATGAAAGTATTTGTTCGACCAGGATAACCCGTTTACCATGTATTAACGATCACTTCGTATATTGGGAGCTGTGTTCTCCCGGGGTCATTGAACAGAACCTGTAGCTGGAGAAACAGGGCTAATTATAGCCTCAATTAATACCCTACGCGATAATCGCATATGATGACCCGCTTCATGGGGATGATTGGGTAACATTCCTGCAGAATCAGGTTTGGAGGTTTGCAGCCAGTTCAACCGGGATGATGTCCTGGCTGCAAAATGCCACAGTTCTGCCTTTTCCGTGATTCAACTTGTGCACTGGTGAGAGATCGGATACTTCGTTTGATCTGTATTCGGGCGATGGAGGTTTAGAAATACTGATGCTCCATATCTGAGGAGATATTCGCAGCCATGGAAGCTTGCTCAAGTTCTTCCATGATCTCGATCTTCCGCTTAGCGATGTACTTTTCCAATTGGCGAGCCTGCTCCAATTTGGGATAGAGACGGATACCCAGGCGTGCCAGCGACCTGGACATCTTTTGTTGGTAATGGATTGCGCCTCCCAGTTTTACCCATTTAAAGGCCGGCGAAGTTTGGAAATCTGTATACACGCTGGAATTTGCCTGGAACTCAATTTCAGGAATGTCGGATTTGCATACCAGCACCCCCATGCCGTTGAGTGAAATATCCAACATTGAGGCTCGAAAATCCATTCCTTTATAGCATAAGGAAACATACGTTGGTTCCTTTGGCTTGACCCTCTCGTGAAGACGCTCCTGCCAGGTTCCCTCAATGTATGAGAAATCAGACAAAGAAAACATGCCTCTGCGGGCAGATAGATCCCTGACACGCGCCTTGACTGGTTTTGTGAAGAAGTAACTGTGCAGATGGACACAACCCTCTAATACAGCGCACACGCCAAGATCGAGTGCCTGAAACACCGCCCGGTGCTTGTCCACCGCAACTGCCTTTATCTCCTGGCTGAGGATCATTCCCCGATAAGATTTGGTCATCACCAGAGAAGTTTCTTGGTTGGTATGGGAATCAAATATGGCTAGAATTTCTTCTTCGGAAGATGTTTGTCTTGGGAGCATCTCGCATCCCACCTCCTTGCCCCCGTTATCCAATAAAAATGTTCGCTTGACCAGACCACTAATTTGGAGGTATCTTAGTTAAGGTTAATGTTGAAACTCCATAATTATGAATTTTGGTTGTTGTTGACCGTTGCAATTGTTGTACCAGGATTATAATATCTTTAACAAATCTACGAAATGTAATTATGAGCGTATTGCCGCCCCTTCATCATCCATTTCTTACAACCAGGCACGATGATTGGGCACCAAATAGAAGA
>JAUWLJ010000232.1 GCA_030613705.1 Chloroflexota bacterium | reverse complement strand
AACAATCGATTGGCTGGCGAGATTTCCCCCTGATCCAGGCGATCGCGGTCTTCACCAGCCTGGTGGTGCTATCACTCAACCTACTGACCGACATGACGTACGCGATTATCGACCCGAGGATCCGCTATGGCAGTTAAAGAGATGACTCCACATGACGCAGACAGTTTATTAGAGGTTGAGCAGACTTTTGGTGACCGCCTGCGCTACCTGGGAAGGCTGCTGTGGCGCGATAAAAGCGGCATGATCGGTCTATTGATGTTCTTGACTGTGGTCTTTGCAGCCGTATTCGCTCCTGTTGTGTCCACCTACCCGCCGCTCGAACAGAATCTACGCGACAGCAAGCAACCGCCAGCCTGGTACGCAGAGGGTAGTTGGGACCATCCCTTCGGCACCGATAACCTGGGCCGAGACATATACAGCCGTGTTATCTATGGGGCCAGAGTCTCGCTAACGGTTGGGTTTTTCGGTGTTATGATTGCGGGGACTTTGGGCCTGCTGATCGGATCTATTGCCGGGTTCAGCGGCGGGCGGACAGATTCCACCATAATGGGGGTAATCAACCTTATTTTGGCGCTGCCTTATCTGCTGTTCGTTGTATTTATCGCGGCTATCTTAGGTCGCAGTTTGATCAACGTTATATTAATCTTCGGGATCACTGATTCACCGATCTTCGCCAGGGTGACGCGCGGTGAAGTTCTACGGATGCGCCAATCCGGTTACGTTGAATCGGCGATTGCGGCAGGCGCGAAAACACCGCGCATCATCTTCGATCACATAATGCCGAACCTAATCGGTCCCCTGATCACATTAGCGACTTTTGAAATGTCTGCGATGATCTTTTACGAAGCTGGCCTGGGTTTCCTCGGTTTGAGCGTACCGCCCTCCGTTCCCAGCTGGGGCAACATGTTGGCTGCAGGACGTGGGTACCTGACCACCGCTCCCTGGCTGTCCCCCTTCCCCGGCCTGGCGCTCGTGTGGACCGCGGTGGGGCTCAACTTATTGGGTGATTGGCTACGCGATGTGCTTGACCCACGACTACGCAGGTCAAGGAAGTGAGGATGCGGGACATGGGAAAAATACTGGAAGTCAAGAACCTGGTGACAAAGTTTTACACGTCGGATGGTGTAGTCAATGCCATAAACGGTGTCAGCTTTGATCTAGAGGAAGGCGAGACCCTGGGAATTGTGGGTGAGAGCGGGAGCGGAAAAAGCGTCACAATGATGTCGGTTTTAAGGCTGATTCCATCCCCGCCGGGGAAAATTGAGGAGGGGGAAGCCATATTTACCAGCTTTGGCGCCAGCCACGACTTGCTTACACTCGATGAGACCGCGATGAGGGACGTGCGCGGCGGTCAAATTGGCATGGTTTTCCAGGATCCAATCTCGACTCTGAATCCGATCATGACGATTGGTGAGCAAATCTCAGAGACGATCACCCGTCACCTGCGCGTCTCCAACGATGAGGCACGGCAACAGACGATCAAACTGCTGACCCAGGTGGGAATACCGGACCCAGAACTGCGCTATAAAAGCTATCCGTTCCAATTCTCTGGCGGCATGCGCCAGCGGGTAGTGATCGCCATCGCAATCGCTTGCTCACCTCAGATCATCATCGCTGACGAGCCGACCACAGCTTTGGATGTCACTATCCAGGCTCAGATCGTGGATCTATTCAAGCGACTTAGCGAAGCGCTTAATGCGGCAGTGATCTGGATCACCCACGACCTGGGCGTGGTGGCTGGGATCGCCGAACGGGTGCTGGTTATGTACGGTGGACGGATAGCCGAGATCGCGCTGGTAGATGATTTATACGAACATCCCCAGCACCCCTACACGGTTGGCTTACTGGGCGCGCTCCCCAAGCTGGATGAAGAAGAAACTAAAAGGCTGGTGAGCATCAGAGGCGCGCCACCTGACCTGTTAATCCCGCTGAAGCATTGCCCATTCTCCTGGCGCTGCGATTACGCCTTTGAGCGCTGCTGGGAAGAAATCCCGCCCCAGATAAAGGTAGGTCCACGGCACGAGGTCTCATGTTTTTACGACCTAGAGAAAGGAGGGCCGCGGGATGTCTGAGAACAATATCCTGGTAGCTGTAGATAATTTAAAAAAATACTTTCCGATCACAGGAGGCATGTGGGGGCGGCAAGTAGGCACAGTAAAGGCAGTCGATGGGGTCACATTTGCGATCCAAGCAGGCGAAACGTTGGGACTTGTTGGCGAGAGCGGCTGCGGGAAATCTACAACCGGCCGGGCGATTCTCTTATTACACGAGCCCACTTCAGGGAGAGTGACCTTTGACGGCGAGGATTTGACAAAGTTGAGCAGCTCGGAGGTGCGTAAACTTCGCCCGAAAATGCAGATGATCTTCCAAGACCCCTACGCGAGTTTAAATCCACGCCATAATGTGGGTAAAATCGTTGGCGAACCATTGGTGATCAATGGGGTGATGAAGAAAGGCAGCCAGGAGTACAAGGACAAGGTGGCAGAATTACTGAAACTGGTGGGTCTTGACCCCGGTTATGTGCGCCGTTTTCCGCACGAGTTCTCGGGAGGCCAGCGGCAACGGATCGGCATCGCCAGGGCACTCTCTCTGCACCCCAGTTTTATCGTTTGTGACGAGCCTATATCTGCTCTGGATGTCTCTATTCAAGCCCAAGTGGTGAACCTATTACAAGATCTGCAAGAGCAAATGGGCCTGACCTATCTGTTCATCGCGCATGACCTGAGCATGGTCAAGCACATCTCCCACCGGATCGCGGTAATGTACCTGGGGAGGTTGATGGAACTTGCCGGCCGCATTGAGCTCTTCGAAGACCCACTGCACCCCTACACCCAATCGCTCAACTCGGCCGTGCCGGTGCCCAACCCGCGACTGGAGAGGCAACGCAAGAGTTTTATTCTCAAGGGAGATCCTCCCAGCCCCGCAAACCCACCCCCGGGCTGTGTCTTTCACACGCGCTGTCCATTAGCGATCAATGAATGCACCACGAGAGTGCCAGAGTTCCGAGAAATGCGCCCAGGACACTTTGTAGCCTGCCACCTGGCGGACGAAGCCGGTTCCAGCAAGATACCGGAGCAAACCGTTCTGGCCTCGGTTGTAGATTAGAAGACAAGTCTCACCTGGAAGTCTCGCTGAGCAGTGCTGTAAGGAGAACAAGCAGGTATTTTAGGGCCAGCTGCGATGGGAAGGCTGAGAAAAGGAGAATGTGACGATAATCTCTGTGCCTCTGTGCGGTTAACTCGATTGAAACGCATTTTAGAAGCGACGATACCGTATTTGATCGATTGGATACGGGCACATTGGTTTTTATCCAGCCAGCGGACACTTTTGCAGAAATGGCTGGAAGTGCTCTTCGCCCCTCATTTCATTCAGGATGCAACTGCACTCGCTTCGCCCTTCACTACTATCAGGATGTATCTGCGCTCAGCGCAGGTTATTCCGCTCAGACGAGTCCTGAGCCTGCCGAAGGAGAGCTTTCATGCGATATTTTTGAAAACTGTCCGGTGACTAAATTTTTATTATTGACTGGAGGAAATGGCAATGGAATTGTCCCTGAATGTGGAAGTGCACTGCAGTGATGGTCGCTGCGGTCGCTCTACGCATATTATCCTTAATCCCGCTAACGATCAGGTAACGCACCTGGTCGTGCGAGAAAAGAAGCCTTCCCGTGTTGAGCGGCTGGTGCCGGTCAGTTGGGTGTCGACCTCGGCGGCTGAAGTGCTTGTTCTCGGTCACACTTTAGAAGAATTTTCCCAATTGGAACCGTTCAACCAGACGGAATTCATCTATACCGATCTGCCTTATCACGCCACAGATCCCAAGTTGACTCTCTTATGGCCCTATGTTACGCCCTCAAAACGCGTGGTTGACTCGCAGATCAGGCCGATCCCACCAGGGCAGTTGGCTGTGCGGCGCGGCGCTCGAGTGAGGGCGACAGATGGGCCGGTAGGCAGGATAGACGAGTTCCTGGTAGATACGGAGAAATGCCATATCACCCATCTGGTCCTGCGCGAGGGCAATTTACTTGGAAAGAAGAGTATTACCATCCCAGTATCAGAGATCGATCATATAGAAGAGAAAGTGGTGCATTTGAAGATCGATAAAAAAGCGGTGAGGATGATGCCGACGATCAAGGTTAAACGGCTTTGGTGAGGAGCTCTTAAATTATTTTGAGTTATTGAAGGTATGTTAAATTTTTCCCAGCTCAAATGAGCTAACATGATCCGATTGCGTGCGATTACGTCACTTTTACGCTCGGGGTGACTAGGGTCACAGACCCCCTGAGAGCGAGGGGGAGGCCCCGTCCCGCAAGGATGCGGGATAAACTCGGGAGCTGCGGGACAGGCCCCGGAATGGGAGTTCCGGGACAGGCTTGGAGTAAACCAATGTTGTTAA
>JAUWLJ010000155.1 GCA_030613705.1 Chloroflexota bacterium | reverse complement strand
ACAGCTCCACACCGCCCTCCTATGCTTGTCGAATTCCAATTTTATCGGCGCCCACCCCCTCGCCCAGATTCCTGGGTAACCTTTCTAACCGGCAGCGCCCCCAAAACCATGGTAGTCTGGCCGGTTTCGCTATTGGCTCCCCAATATCTATCCCCAAATGATAAGGTGTAAATTTAACGCAAAAAGCTGCCAGGCACCTGGCAGCTTCTGTGATCTCTTAAAGGATCAGTTTTAAATTACTCAGCCAGCAGTTCTTCCAGATAATCAGAAGCGCCATCGGACATAAGATCGCGCTGCAGCCGGGTGGCGCTGCCGAATAAATCGATTGACGCCCGGCGATCGACGATATGCCGCGCCAGCAAGTCCAAAGCGGCTTGGGGCTCTTCAATGTGCTCGGCGTAAATCACCCTGTCTTCCATCTCTGCCGCCAATCCCTCTTGCTCGTGCAGCAGCTGTTGGAAATACTGCAGCGTCGTTTCTCGATAGCGCCCCTGGTGAGCAGCGCAGACAACCACATAGATGTTCTCCCAGTTTTCATCTCCAATGCGGTCTATCCAGTTCATCACTGTTTCATGTAGCATTTCAATTTCCAGTCTGGCGCCGATCCCGGCACCCTCCAGATACAAGGGAGCGCTTTTCTTGCTAAAAGCCAGCAGCTTATCCTCATCCACCTCACCAGCAGCTAACACCTCAGCAATAATATCTCGGGCGCTCTCTAAGGTCAGGCGTTGGGTGGCCATATACTTCAGCGGCAGTGGATCATATTCAATATACTTCAGGGCGCGATCGATTAAATACTTCTGGCGTTCAAGATTTTCTCTGATATCCGGGCGCAATTCCCCATACCCGTTATCCGCCAGCGTAACGTAGACCCCAAAAGAGACGTGCCCGATGCTTTTAAGCTTGTGATAGAGCTCGGGGATGACATTCACCGTTTCCTGTTTGCCATTATGGAAGAGCATCACTTCCTCATGAGCCATAACGATCACCGGAGTGGTCTCTTTTCCCAATCGCTCATAAGTACGATGGATCAAATTGTTGTAACTTTCATGGAATGCCTGGTTTAAATCGGTGATCGCATCTTCATAATGATCATACGATTCGATCGCCTCGAATTTTTCCCTGGTAATAGGATTGCAGTTCTCCGGGATTTTTATTTCCATTTTATCCTCCATCGATATTAGCCATCATGGAATACGCACCCATGCGGCAATAAAGCTCGAGTTCACTTGTCATTTTTCTACACTGTCTGAAGATGAGACCTGATTGGAACCAAGGCCCCCAACAATTTAGAATGATTAATTCGAACAATCTCCTGTCTTTGTTTGGACAACGCCAGTATTATACCCTAATATGACCATATTTATCATTTAGATTGTTTTTCTCAATGAATAATTTCTTCTCACCCTGGATAAGGTGCACAAAAATTGATACCCGGGAGATTGTCAATACTCTCATTCAAAAAATGGTAGATTATCTCGGATCAATCATATATAATGAACCTGTTCACACGTCGCTGAAATTCAAGGAGCCAAGTAGCTTCACAATGATGGGACATATTTAAGGGAAATCGCGATGGAATATAAATTGCCTTATTACGATTGGAAAATGGCCTCCGTGTTGATCAACGAAGTTGGCAAGAAATTACAGGCTGACCACGGCGATCACCCGTTGAAGAAAAGTGATATTGAGACAGAGATCCTCAGCTATGGGATCTACAAGCCGCAAAGCATCTTCCCTTCCGATTACTGTTATAACCTGATCAACCGGTCCAGCAGCTCCTTTCGCACCCCGCTCTTCATCTGGCTAAAAAGAGGTTATTACATCCACGTTGGCCCCAACTATCCTTACACCGGCCCGGTCTATTGGAAAGGTAATCCGGTCGGTGATTGGAAGAACGGTGTCTACGTTTTATGGGGTGACCCGCGCAAGTAGATCCTCCGATTCATACAGCTGATCCCTAATAAATCTTAAGCGCAATGATCCTGCCATTAAACTCCCCCACAGCCCAACTGGATAACGCAGGTGGCAAAGGCGCCAACCTGAGTAAATTGATCAGGGCCGGATTCCCGGTACCGGATGGATTTATCATCACCACAGAAGCCTATCAAAAGTTTATCGGTGCGAACAACCTGGGGGAGAGAATTCAACAGCGCATTACGGAAATCAAATCCCAAGATTCATCTGGTTTGGAACAAGCCTCGCGAGAGATTCGCGCCTCCTTCACGGGTGGGATTATCCCGCCACAGATCTCCGTCCAGGTGAAGGAGGCGTACGGCAATTTGGATGGTGTTCCGGTGGCCGTACGCTCCTCCGCCACGGCTGAAGACCTGCCGGAATTATCCTTCGCCGGTCAGCAGGATACCACCCTCAATGTTGTCGGTCCGGAAGCGCTGCTGGCCGCGATTGTGGATTGTTGGAGCAGCCTCTGGACCGCGCGGGCGATCGGCTACCGCACCCGGAATGATATCCCTCACGCTGAAGTTGCCCTGGCAGTGATAGTGCAGGAGATGGTGCCTTCAGAGGTCTCGGGAGTCCTTTTTACCGCCAACCCTTTGACCGGTTCGCGCACTGAGTCGGTCATCGATGCCATCTTTGGCTTGGGTGAAGCACTGGTCGCCGGTCAAGTCGAACCCGATCATTACGTGGTCGATCTCAATCAGCGCAAGATCCTCAGCAAATCGCTTGGATCTAAGAAGATCGCTATGCACGGCAAGTCCGGGGGTGGGCTGCTCACTGAACAAATCGATGCCTCCCAAAGAGAGACTCTCTCGGATGATGAGTTATTCGCACTGGTTGAACTCGCAGAACAGGTTGCAGATCTCTACAATTTCCCCCAAGACATTGAGTGGGGAATTGCTGGGGGCGAGTTATTCCTGCTTCAATCCCGCCCGATCACCTCCCTTTTCCCCATACCTGATGGCATGAGCCCGATCCCGCTGCGGGTATTGTTCTCGTTCGGTTCAGTCCAGGGGATCTTGGAACCAATGACCCCCCTTGGACAAGATGCGATCCGGCTGATATTCGCCGGTGGAGCCAGCCTGTTTGGTTTCGATCTGACTCACGAGACTCAGCCGTTTATTAAAATCGCTGGGGAACGGTTGTGGGGAGATACTACTGCTGCCATCCACCACCCTATTGGCTCACGGGTTCTTCTCAGGTTTTTTTCCGCCATCGATCCTGTTGCTCAAGCGATATTCACGGATATTTGGGATGAGCCTGGTTTGGAGCGAGGGCATGGCCGTTTACGTCTTTCGACCTTGCGCCGTTTACTGCGCTTTATCTACCCTTTCATGAAGCGTGTTTTCGGATATGCACGTTCACCCCAGGGCGCCGCGGACCAAATCCAGGGTGCCAGCCAGGCAGAGATCGCCAGGCTGAAAGCCAAAAGCATAACTGCGCAAGGTGTCGCTTCCACGCTCAATGATCGGATCGATCTATTCCGCGAGATTTACTCGGCGTTTCCATATGCTGTGCCCGAAATCGCCTCTGGAGCTGCCGCGGGGTTGATCCCGTTCTTCCTGCTCAATAAGATCTCCAGCCAGCTGACCGGCTCTGCCGATCTGGCTCTCGCAATCTCTCGTGGAATCCCCAACAACGTCACCACCGTAATGGACCTCGCCTTGTGGGAGACTGCTCGTACAATCCGCTCCGATGAAATTTCCTACCAGCATATTCTTCACAGCAATGCAAAAAACCTGGCAGCTGAATACCTTGAGGGGCAGCTCCCTGAAACCGTTCAAACCGCCATTGCAAGTTTCCTGGATGCCTACGGCATGCGTGGATTAGGCGAGATCGACATCGGCCGCCAACGCTGGGATGAGGATCCAACTTATCTACTCGAAGTTATTATGAGCTATTTGCAAATTGAAGATGAGTCTCTCGCTCCGGATGTTGTTTTTCGAAATGGAGGACAGGCAGCCAGGGAAGCCATCGCAGAGCTCCAGGAAGCTGCCCGGAGCACCTTCGCCGGGCGTCTCAAGGCTGGTGTGATCGATATATTGGCCGAACGAGTGCGCGCCCTGGCAGGATTGCGCGAGAGCCCCAAATTTCATATCATCCAGATGATGGGGATCATCCGCCAGGCGCTGCTTGACAGCGGTCAGGAACTAGTAAATGCAGGCACGCTGGAGCAGCCTGATGACCTTTTCTACCTGTATTTATCAGAGCTTGAAGAACTCGCTGGCGATGAGGATAAAAATTGGCGCGCATTAATTGCTGACCGACGCGCAGCCTACAAGCGCGAACTTGCCCGGGTGCAGATTCCCCGCTTGCTGTTGAGCGATGGACGAGCTTTCTATAAAGGTCTGATCGCTGACCAGAGTGAGGGGTGTAATTTGATCGGCAGTCCTGTATCCCCAGGGTATGTGGAAGGTACAGTCCGAGTAGTACTTGATCCACTAAAATCTGATCTGCTGCCGGGTGAAATCCTGGTTTGCCCAGGAACTGATCCGGCATGGACGCCCTTATTCCTTGCCGCAGGGGGTCTTATCATGGAACTAGGCGGTATGATGACGCACGGGGCAATCGTCGCCCGCGAATACGGTATCCCTGCGGTCGTTGGCGTCCACCAGGCTACTACAGCCCTGAAGACCGGGCAGCGAATTAAATTGAATGGCTCCACCGGTGAAATATTTCTGGTCGAAGAATGAAGAAATGAAGCGGTTCTTGTTACTCGTTGGTCCTGGGGATTACTCAGGAATGCTAGCAGCGTCTTACTCGACAGACAAGGTTCCCA
Source organism: Chloroflexota bacterium (assembly GCA_030613705.1). Lineage (GTDB taxonomy): Bacteria > Chloroflexota > Anaerolineae > Anaerolineales > UBA4823 > PFL25. The sequence goes on along the minus strand of JAUWLJ010000155.1, from coordinate 1,029 downwards.
GGAGACGAACCAAGAGATAACAGATGCGATTGAGAGCTGTTGCGAGACATGGAACTCACGAATATGGGCAGCGAATCTGTGACGCACTGATGAGTGGAGAAATGCTTAAACCAGGAAAAGGGTGTAAGGTCACGAAAACGCTCCTTTATTCACGCCGTGTGAGCTGGATTCGTACCCAGGCGGGCAACCCACCCAAGGTCACTTTCTCGATAGAATAACAGTCTGCAAATGGAGTCCGGCGGATGATGTCTGAGATTTGTTTCGTTTTATAGGTCATCGAAAGCTGGTGCATCAAGAAACCTGGCGCGATCCACCTGCGGATTAGGCCCTCCTTACTCAGATTGTGCTTTATGGCTGCGCGAACTTTGGCCCGATCGAAATCCTGGTATGTTTCAAATAGATAAGCCGATTTATTATTCCCCAGAATGCGGTAAATTTCTTCCAGGCAATCTACAGGATCATCCCATAAGTAAAAACTGCCAGTGCAAGTGACCAGATCAAAATAACGATCTGGGTAATCAGTACTGAGGATGTCACCCTGACGGATGTCAACCGAAATATCTAATAATCCCTTTTTTGCATATTCGACCATGGCAGAGGATATGTCGAGCCCGTAGAGGTGGACATTGGGATTCAAAAGGTAGATTTCCCGCAGGAGCCTCCCTGGACCGGTGCCAACATCCAGCAAGCGACCACTTTCGATGCGAGAAACGAGGTCTTGTGCAATTTCCCTGTGCTGTTCTCTAATGGCTTTGATATTCGTTAAGGCATCATATACACGCACTCCAAATTCAGGAATATTGATGAAATTGTTTTGTCCTCTACCCCTCATACTCATTCCTTAATTCTACAAACTTTAATTCGACTGTCATTCCAACTGAAAACTTATACAAGCATAGGACGACGAGGAATCCCTGCAGAGATCTTTTTTTCACTTACACTGCAGGGATTCCTCACTCCTGCGTTGTCCTGAATGACCTGATCGGGGTCATGACGTCTCCCATTAATTGTTGCTTAAAAATCTAAAAG
>JAUWLJ010000174.1 GCA_030613705.1 Chloroflexota bacterium | reverse complement strand
GACAATGCTGTTCTTTAATTCAACAGTGCCTCCAGCTTCGTTATGAATCCCTCCAGCGACAGGGACATTGGAAAGCTCATTGTCTGAATTATTCGTGATCGTGGCATTATTGACATAAACTGTGCCACCAAGGTTGTTGATCCCACCGCCGGTATCTCGGGCAGAATTTCCGCTGATGGTGCTGTTTGTGATGACCACTGTCCCCCAGGCATTGAACAGGCCAGCCCCAGAGCTGGATTGGTTATCACTGACTGTGCTGTTGAACATAGATAAAGTGCCGCTATCTCCATTGCGTATGCCGCCACCTTCACTGGTCGCATCCCCGGTATCAGTGTTATAGTTTATTGTGCATTCAAACAAAGTCAAGTTGCCCTCATTGGAGATACCGGCAGCACCGTCCCCTTCTCCGTGGCTAATTGTGAACTGTTCAACAAAAACAGTCACACCGCTTTGCACGACCATACCCCGGCGTGAATCCTGTCCGTCGATGGTTGATGTACCGCTTTGTGTCGAGAAGCTGGCATCATAGCCACCGGAAAGGGCGATACTCCTGGTGATTGACACCACCGCCTCACTGCCTGTGCCGAGATATGTTCCGATGGCAACGAAGATTGTGCCGCTGCAGCTGGTTTTAGCTAGAGCACCATTGATGGTCGCGCAGGCGGTCCCCACGCTTGAACATGTATTCCCATCATCCCCGCCAGGAGCTACATAGCATGGACCTGCTGTACTTCCAGCTTGGCCTGTCACGAGCGGTGTCAGAACGATCACTAACGCAAACAACCAAACCACAGGTCGAATGTTCACTTGAATACTCCCTCTCCTTCACTCAAAAATATCGAGTTCTCCATTTGCAAACTTTGAAGCCATGAATTTGAATCAAGAGCCCTGTTGAGCAGCAGGTTATTAATTGCTTAGTTACTGGCCTCCATACTAGTATATTGATCATTATCCTACTGGGCAAGCTCTGCGATCAACTTGGCCAATAATTTGGGATAATTCTTGCAACGTTCTGATGTGCGTCGGTTGCAGATATGGAAAACCAGATTGCTCTCTCCAGACGAAGAGCCGTGTGTATAGCTATGACAATTGGTGTAAAACTGGAACTATCTTGCCCGGCGAGGCGTCTATCGTGAAGATTACATGTCTGAATTGATTGATGCATTTACAAGGTGGAGGGCATAGGCAATGGCACAAGAAAATAAATCTCGCAACAAAATCCTGCTGCTGATCCTTGGGGGTATCCTGGTGGCTGGCGCGCTGGTAACAATTATTTTCGGATTTATAATTCCTGGACTGGAAAGTAATGGGTCCCAGGGAGAAACCATTCCATCACTGGTTGACTCTTCTGTTGACGAGCTTGGAGGTGAATCGATGAGCGACGAAGACTCAGGGCTGCAGATCACGCTCAGTGCAGGGCAGCCCCAGCCCCAAGAAGCCGAAACCGTGCCTCAAGTGACCAGTGAACCGCTCACCGATGGGGAGATCGAGCAAATCCTGGTCCGCCTACCTTCTTTAATCATTGATTCGTCAGATCAGGTCGCCTTCAATCTCCCCCCCGAACCGATCCCTCCACCTCGCACAGGGGAGACTATCGATGAACCCTTCCCCCCAGCGGATACATCAGACGTTCCGGATCCAGTGACCGCAGGTCCACTGGAAGTACTAAGATTTGCTCCAGAAGGGGAAATCCCCATAGCACCATTCGTCAACATCACCTTCAACCAGCCAATGGTGCCATTGGGAACACTTAACGACCTGGCTGCTGAAGAAGTACCTGTACAGCTGGATCCGGATTTACCGGGAACCTGGCGTTGGTTAGGTACCAAGACTCTGACATTTCAATTTGATTCGACTGAAATCGACCGCCTGCCCATGGCTACCGAGTACCTGGTAACCATCCCCGCGGGGACTGAGTCGGCATTGGGCGGAGTTCTGCATGAAACGGTCAGCTGGTCCTTCAGCACACCTCCACCCAAGGTGATCTCTCAACATCCTTACGATGTTCCCCAACCTCTCGATCCGCTGTTCTTCATCGCCTTTGACCAACGCATCAACCCGGAGGCCGTTTTGGATACGATCGAGGTGACGGCTGGCAGCCAGCTGGTGAGAGTTCGCCTGGCATCAGAAGCAGAGATCAATGAGGAGAAAACGGTCAAGCGACTGGCTGAGAACGCGGGGGAGGGTCGCTGGCTGGCATTTCGCGCCCAGGAGCCATTGCCACCCGACACTCCAATTTCAGTATCTGTTGGACCGGGGACACCTTCTGCGGAAGGACCACTGGTCACTGAAGAGGCACAATATTTCAGCTTTCACACTTACGCTCCGCTGCGGGTTGTAAAGCACGGCTGTGCCTGGTCGGACGACCAATGCCGTCCCCTGACTCCGTTCTTCATCAGGTTCAATAACCCGATTGACGTCGATATCTACGATGACAGCATGCTGAGCATCAGCCCTGAACTGCCTGGCGCCATAGTCAATATTTTTGGTGACACGATCAATATTCGCGGGGCCTCCGAGGGACAGACGACTTACCGGATCACAGTCAGTGGTGACATCCAAGATGTATTCGGCCAGAAGCTTGGCAAAGATGAGACGCTCTCATTCCGAGTTGGATCGGCTGAGCCGCTGTTAATCGGTCCGGATGGGATCCTGGTGACACTGGACCCCGCGGCCAGCGAGCCCGTTTTATCGCTCTACACCATAAACTACAACCGGCTGGATTTGAAAATCTATGCCGTTGAGCCCTCCGACTGGCCCGCGTTTAAGGAATACCTGCGGGAATACCAGAGAACTGATATCGGGCGCAGGCCGCCAGGGAAACTGGTCTTGGACGAAAGCATGCGTCTGGAGACGGCAACTGACGTCCTGACAGAAGTGGGTGTTGATTTGAGCGAAGTGATGGAGGGTGATTACGGTCATTTCGTCGTGATCGTCAAACCGCCTAAGGGATTATTCCAGGAAGAACGTTATTGGGAAACCGTGCAGAGGTGGGTCCAGGTGACCCAGATTGGGCTGGATGCTTTCGCCGATCACAGTGAGATGACCGTCTGGACCACAGCTTTGAAAGACGGCGCTCCATTATCCGGGGTTACCATTCAAGGCGATCCAGCCGGGATGAAAGTTATTACCGAAGAGGATGGCACCATTCGGTTTAATATTCCTGGAGCTGGTGTTCAATACCTGGTCGCCAGCCAGGGCGAGGATGAGGCCATACTTCCCAGGTCTTCTAATTTCTGGGGGGACGATGCCTGGGTTCCCCGGCCTCCCAACGATCAATTACGCTGGTATGTTTTTGATGATCGGCAGATCTATAAGCCCGGTGAGGAAGTCTCCGTTAAGGGGTGGATGCGCCAGATCGGTGGAAGACAAGACGGCGATGTGGGGTTGGTGGGCAGCAGCGTGGATGCAGTCCGCTACCAGGTCATCGGACCTCAAGGTAATGAGATTGGGAGTGGTCGCAGCGCGGTCAATGCTCTGGGAGGCTTTGACTTCACTTTTACCCTGCCGGGTAATACCAACCTGGGCTATGCGCAGCTCATCCTGGACGCAGAAGGAAATCTCAGTGGTCTGGATGGTCGCCAGCATTATCACCAATTTCAGATCCTGGAGTTCAGGCGACCGGAATTTGAAGTGACGGCGCGCAATGAAACCGAAGGACCCTATTTTGTTGGCGAACATGCGGTTGTCGCCGTGGAAGCGAAATACTATGCCGGAGGTCCGCTGCCCAACGCAGAGGTTTCCTGGCAGGTGACTTCATCACCAAGCAATTACTCACCTCCCAACTGGCCTGATTTCATTTTTGGCATCTGGCAGCCCTGGTGGTGGTATTACGAGCCCTTAGTATCTTATGAAGGATTTGGCCCATTTGGAATGGAGTACGGTGAGGTGGAGGTCTTCGAGGGGCTAACGGATGCCTCGGGCAATCACTTCTTGCGCCTGGATTTCGATGAATCGGACCAGCCGCGCCCCTTCAGCCTGCTGGCGGAAGCGACTGTCTTTGACGTCAACCGCCAGGCCTGGGCAGGGACAACCAGTCTGCTGGTACATCCAGCAGAGCTCTACGTCTGTTTACGCAGCGAGCATATCTTTGTCGATCGTGGCGATCCATTGGAGATCGAATTTATCGTCACCGATTTGGACGGCAACCCGGTGATCGACCGGCCGGTAAAAATTACGGCGGCTCGCCTGGAATGGAAGTACAGCAAAGGTGACTGGCGTGAAGAAGAAGTGGACCTCCAGGAGTGCACCAAGGGATCCGAATCAGAACCGGTAGTCTGCACATTTGAGACTCCAGTTGGGGGACGCTACCAGATCACCGCACAGGTAACGGATCAACTTGGACGCAGGAATCAAAGCCAGTTCACCCGCTGGGTGAGCGGAGGCCAGAGGCCACCCTCGCGCAGAGTCGAACAAGAGACGGTAACCCTGATCCCAGATAAAGATAGCTACCAGCCAGGAGATACCGCCCGGATATTGGTGCAGGCTCCCTTCAGCCCGGCCGAAGGTTTGCTGACCGTCAGCCGCAGCGGGATCCTGTATACAGAGCGCTTCGAGATGGCTGAAGACTCGATCACCTTAGAAGTGCCAATCGAGGCTGAGCACATTCCCAACCTGCACGTGCAGGTTGATTTGGTCGGATCCGCTCCTCGCTTGGACGATCAAGGGGAAGTTGTGGATGACATCCCCCCGAGACCAGCATATGCCAGCGGCCAGCTGCAGCTGAGTGTCCCCCCCACCCAACGGACACTATCACTCGAAGTAGCGCCGCGTGAGACCGAGTTGGAGCCAGGTGGGGAGACGTTGATCGATGTAGCGCTTACAGATGCTGATGGGCGACCAGTAGAAGGTGCTGAACTGGCTGTCATAGTGGTCGATGAAGCCATCTTGGCGCTGAGCAACTACCAGCTGGCTGATCCCATAGCCATCTTCTACCAAGATCGACCGGCAGGCCTGAGCAGCAGTTACGGCCGGGCCAGTATTCTCCTGGTTGACCCGCTGGCTTTAGAGGCGACAGAAGAAGCTGAAAGGTCGCTGGCGGATAAAGCCTTCTCTACACAAACACTGGGTGAAGGCGCAGTGATGGAAGCCGAGGCTCCCGCAGCTGCTCCGGCGGAAGATGTGGCTGGACCAGCAGCCCCTCCGATCCAGATCCGCACGGATTTCAACCCCCTGGCCACCTTTGCTCCTGAGGTGCAGACTGATGCAGATGGTAGAGCCCGGGTGGAAGTTAAACTTCCAGACAACCTGACCCGCTACCGGGTGATGGTGGTGGCAGTGGATGACGGAAACCAGTTCGGTTCCGCCGAGGCAAATCTGACCGCCCGGCTGCCGCTGATGGTGAGACCATCCGCACCCCGCTTCCTTAACTTCGGTGACAGTTTTGAACTGCCCATCGTGCTGCAAAACCAGACCG
>JAUWLJ010000315.1 GCA_030613705.1 Chloroflexota bacterium | reverse complement strand
GATCCAGGAGTAATTGAGAGTATGTGGGAGCAGGCTTATCCCGGTGGGATGATTGGTTATACCACCTGCCTGGCAGCTGGCATCGCTCGCCAAGTGATGATATCATCTAAACGACCCGACCTGCTGCAGGGTATCCAATCTGGGCTGGAAGCGATGCGTGACTTGCATCTTTTCGGCTACGAAGATAACGGTAAGGCGGGCCGACCAAATTTAACTTTCCCTTATCAACGAATTACAGAGAAATTAGCCAAAGAGTCAAGCACTTTCGCGGTGGCTGATATCCAGGATCCTGTTCGGTTTCTCACTCCAAGGGCTGATGAGACAGAAGGAGCCCCAGCAGGCGGTTTTTGGACGATTCTGCAGGACCGGTACCGCGATAATTTGGAACTAGTGAGCGAACAAATCGTATTGGAAGGACCTGAAGAAACTTTACGAGAGGTCCCTCTTGGAAAGTTTGGAGCACTATTGACCGTTGATCGCCAAGAAATCGAGAGCTTTCGCAGCATCCATGCCCTGGCTGGCGAGTACCTCAGCCAAGACCGCCCAAAGCGCCCACTTTCTATAGCAGTGTTCGGTGCGCCGGGATCAGGGAAATCATTCGGGATCACCGAAGTGGCAAAATCTCTGGCTCCTGAGCAGATCAGTGTGTTGGAATTCAATCTTTCACAGTTTGAATCAGCGGAAAAACTGATTGATGCCCTACATCAAGTGCGAGATGTGGGATTACGTGGCGAGATACCATTGGTATTTTGGGATGAGTTTGACACCCCTCTCAGAAGCGTTCCTCTCGGCTGGCTGCGATATTTCCTGGCGCCGATGCAGGATGGTGCTTTTCGTGAAGAGCAGCTCGTTCATCCCATCGGCAGGGCGATTTTCGTATTTGCTGGAGGCACCAGCGCTCGCTTGGAAGATTTCGGTCGCGGGTTGGCTTCAGAAACCTACAGGTCATCGAAAGTGCCTGATTTTATCAGCCGATTAAAGGGTTTTGTCAACATCTTAGGACCCAATCCGCAAGGAAAAGTTGAGTCAGACCCATATTACATCATCCGGCGGGCGATTCTGCTGCGCTCGATCCTGCACCGAAATGCCCCCCATTTGTTTGATAAGGAAGATGGTGTGGAAGTATTAAATATTGACCGAGGCGTGTTACGCGCTTTCCTGAAGACGAGTGAATACAAGCATGGTATCCGCTCTATAGAATCTATTGGTGCGATGAGCCAACTAGCTGGTAAGCAAGCCTTTGAAAGGTCTTGCCTACCAGCTGAAGCCCAACTTGATCTGCATGTTGATGGTCAAGAATTCCTATCATTAGTACAACAGATGGATCTGTCCGGCGAGTTACTGGAGAAGTTGGCTGAGGCAGCCCACGATGTCTTCTGCGCACAATTGGAGTCAGAAGGCTATAAGTTTGGCGAGAGAACTGATGATGATGCTAAAACGCATAGCTCATTGGTGCCTTATCAACAATTACCCAATGATGAAAAGGTGCAAAACCAGGATCTGGTGCGAGATATCGCCATCAAACTGGCTGGCTCAGGTTACATCATGATACCAGCGCGCAGCAATGAACCGGCTTTCGAGTTCCCTGGAGATAACCTTGAGGCCATGGCTGAATTGGAACATGAGCGTTGGATGCGTTTGAAATTGGAAGCTGGATGGAATTATGCTCCCCAGACTGACAAAGCGAAGAAACTTCACGCAGCCCTGCTACCCTGGGAGGATTTATCAGTGCAGGATAAGGAAAAAGATCGCTTGATGGTGCGAAGAATACCACAGATACTCACACACGCGGGCTACACAATCGTCAGAATGCAGGATTAAACAGCGGAGAATCTAATTGGTTACCATTGGGGTGACAGGTCATCGACAACTAAATGAGGTGAAACGAATCTCATCTGGTGTCGATGAGGCTCTTCATAAAGTCAAAAAGACATTTCCAGGAGAGAGTTTGACGATTATCTCACCCCTGGCGGAGGGTGCAGATCGATTGGTGGTCTGGCGAGCACTTGAGTTCCCAGACACCAGACTGATTGTAGCGCTTCCCATGGAAATGGACGATTACATGACTGATTTTCGAACGCAGGAGTCGCGAGAAGAATTTCAGGCAATGCTGGCACGCACCGAGGAGGTAATTGAGCTACCCCCAAGGATTTCCAGAGAAGAGGCTTACCTGGCTGTTGGACGCTACATTCTCGATCACTGCCAGATACTGATAGCAGTCTGGGATGGATTACCAGCACGAGGTCAAGGGGGAACGGGGCAGATAGTGAATGAGGCTCAACAACGTAATAAGCCAATCGCCTGGGTATTTGCACGAAATCAAGAACTAGACGCCAGCTCCCCGATCACTCTTGGAAAAACGCAAGGAAATGTGACTTGGGAACGATTTCCCCCAAAAATAGAGAACAGTGATAATAAATGATCTCCCGAATTTATGTATGCAATCTTTGTGTCTGAATCTGCGATAAATCCGTATTCTATGTGAGTGATAGCAGACTATAAGGAGGGAAGGCAAAACATATGAGCTCAACTAAAGCATCGTGGCGTCAAAACCTACGACATTGGTGGCAGAATATGAAATGGCCAGTTCTGATCGCTTTAGCGGTCTTCTCCCTGGCCTTAGGATACATTGGTTTCGCCAGATATGCTGCTGCAAGGGGGGAATCACCTTCGTTTCTGGACTTGCTTTACCAAACGTTGCAACTGGTCTCCATGAATTCAGGTTTGGTCCCGGGACCGATCAACTGGCAGCTGCAAGTGGCTCGATTCTTGATCCCTGCCCTGACGGTTTATACAGCACTGTCGGCGTTAGCTCTGATATTCAGCGAGCAGATGCAGGTCTTCAAATTATGGAGGATCAAGGATCATGTGATCATTTGTGGACTGGGACGCAAGGGGGCACTCTTAGTCGAGCAATTTCGTGCCCAGGACATGGATGTGGTTGTGCTCGAACAAAATGAGGGCAACGATTGGTTGGAGATCGCGCGCGGCCTGGGAGCAGTTGTCCTTGTTGGTGAAGCCGCAGATCCGGATTTATTACGCCAGGCTAAGGTGGAGAGGGCAAAATACCTGATCGGGGTCATGGGAGATGATGGCGCCAATGCAGAAGTCGCAGTCCGGGCAGAAGAGCTGATGCAAGGGCGTACAACTGGTGTGCTGACTTGT
>JAUWLJ010000286.1 GCA_030613705.1 Chloroflexota bacterium | reverse complement strand
GTGATGCTGACTTGCCAATCTATTTCATACTTTTTAAATAACCTTGTTGATTGTATTAAGGATCGCCTCATTTTTTCCAGCCGCAGGATTAATCACAACATGGATTTTTCTGTAGGGAACGCTCATCAATTCCCCTTCATTAAAGTGATCTGACTGAATATTATTCTCACTCAATTGGTTGAAATATCTTGTTTGATTTCACGCAGGAAGGTGTTTGGGATAAACGCTGATTTCTTTTCTTAATCCTCGAGACTGGCTGGAAAAGAGTAAGTATGGATACGATCAATATCTCCAGCCTGATAATGAACGGCATTCGTATTTACATTCTTGCTCCATACGAGATTGGAAATTCTTGAACAAGAAGCCAGAGGAATATAATCCCTGCGTGAGAACACACCGGTTTAGGTTATTTTCGATATTCAGTTTTGAAATAAACTTGCGCTATATCTCCCGCTGATGTAATTTCCCAATATACCATCTCCTCATACGAACAGCGGTTCGAATTGCTCAGTTTTTGAGATCAATTCTTCCTGGTTCACGGGATTCATCGGTTGAAAGTTTTGGCAAGCTTCCACCACTAGTGGAAGCAAGTTAATATCTCCTGGCGTGCAAATTCCGGTAATCGGTTGAGATAAGGCAAAATCCACACAATTCTGAATCCAATCCTTTTCTTCGAACGGACGATACCAGGTGGTATGGGTTTTTTCGTTGTCCCCCCAAGGTCCTCTAGCAATGTGCTTGATGATCATTGTCCCAATATCAAGTTCCTGGCATGTTTGCAGCAAAGTATGAACATTATCCTGGTACGTTGGATTGTCATAAAGGACGAAGTTGATCGGGAAAAGAACCGAGTCAAACTCATAGCGAGCTATCGCTTCAAGAAACACTTTCGGGACCTCCAGCCCATGCCCAGTGATACCAATATAATCCAGCAAGCCTTCTTCTTTTGCTTCAAGGACGGCTTCTAATGCTCCACCAGTAGACGTCACCTGGTCTAATTCATCCATGCTTGTCACAGCATGCAGTTGGAAAAGATCGAACCTGTCAACCCGGAGTAAGTCAAGAGAACGGCGCAGCTCTTCAGCGGCAGCGTCCTTACTTCTCTCCGTGGTTTTACAGCCCAGAAAAAACCTGTCCCGTTCTTTGTCCAGCCATGGACCTAGCCTGGTCTCAGCCTCCCCATAACTGGGCGCCACATCTATGTGGTTGATCTCCATTGAGAGAACGTATTCCATAACCTCATCGGCTTTCTCTTGAGATATTTCAGAAAACGCGGCAGCTCCAAAAATGGCAACTGTGCTCTCGTGTCCAGTTCTTCCAAACCTTCGCTTTTCCATTTAACTTATCCTTTCCCAAAGCGAACTTGTTTATATGTTTCACCGGGTTTATTTTTTTCCCTTAGTCAAAATTCGCTATGAGTATATGTTTACTAACCTTATGTGAGCGCATCTCAGAATCGCTGTCCGCTGCCTCGCAATCGTTGAACAGACTCGTTTGAGTAAACCAGGCGCACAAATTTGCTGCTGGTGGCACTGCCCCAATTAACCATGGGTGTCGCAGCAATTTTACCAATTTCCAATAAACGTCTGGATGCTGTCGGGCCATCTAAGCCCAAAGGGGATACATCTACCAAAAATGACCATCCTCCGTGAGGTGGGATGGCATTGAAATCCGCAACTTCATCTAATAAAACATCGCGACGGTGTTGCCATTCTGTAACGCATTCTTGAATGCCATCATCAGGGTCGATGATCGCAGTCGCCACAGCTCCCATTGCGATGCCAGTTTGACAGACCACATTGCTTATGCTGACCCGCGCGATGTCAGCGATGATATCGGCTGGTCCGACGATCCAGCCCACCCGCCACCCGATCATCCGGTATTCTTTTGAGGCAGAACCTATGGTGATCACTTTATCGCGCACACCAAAAAAAGAAGCTGGATGAAGAACCTGTCGATCATCGAAAAGAATACGTTCCATCGCGGAATTATTGATCAACCAACAATCTGCTCTTTGACAAAATTCAATCAGTGCCTCCCATTCATCACTGGTGAACACCGCTCCAGTTGGCATTGAGGGGCTCATCAGAAGCGCTGCTCGAACTGGTTCAGGGTCGATCTTGGCCAAAGCATCAGTGTCCAATCGCCACCCCTCAATGGAAGGTACCACGGCACGAAGCGCGGCACGCCACCTGCCAGACGAACACGGTTGATCAATCCAACATAGATCGGATCCATCATCAAGACCTCATCGCCAGGTTCTAGAGTAGCGAGGAGCACATTTAAGATTCCTGATAACCCACACACACTCGGTCTTCCAATCATATTCCTGCCCAGATTGCTGTCCAACTAGTTTCGCGGCAGCTCGCCGCATCACATCGAGACCGAAGAATGGAAGATAACTATTGGCATCGTCATCATAAACAGCCTGTTTGGTGAATTCCAGAGCAGATTTTGGTGGGCGCAAGTCGGTATCGAGATTCTCTAATCGCAATATATTGGCGTCTTCAAGGCTGTCGGCAAGGTCACCCATTTGCTCAACACCGATCCTTGTTATATGCTTAAGTCGTGTGACTGACATGGTCTAACCCCTTTTTTATCTGAGAGCTTACATTTTAACTGAGCCGTCTGGTGATTACTTGGATAGTACGATAGGGATGAAATAATACTTATGGTACTAATTTTTATTATATCAACATGATGTCGAACCTTCATGCTCTGTCATTACCTACAAGTGCAGTGATTTGATCATTTATGTGTTTCGCATGATTTTCGTTATCCTTACAATATCTCCCCCAAGCTCTCGATGTTCTCCAATTTGTTGAGATGCCACGATCAATCTGCAATATAAGACTGAACCTTGCAACCCGAACTATTAGGTGACGCCAAAACAGGATTCCTTTTTTAAGGCTTACGAGTTTATCCAAATATAAATAAACAACTCAAAGAGAATGAGAGCTGCGAAAGTGGTAATCGATTCTAAGGAATCAGTGCATTATGCAACGTAAAAACCAGTTTATTCCTTAGAGGGTGTAATACCCCGCCGCTTGCGGCGTGATAGACTCATAGTATGAGTCAGATAATTCGAAAAAGTCATAATGTATCTGGTTTGATATATCACTTTGTAATACCAGCCAAATATAGGCGAGTGATTTTTGATCCAGAAGTTGATGATGTATTGAAAGAAATCTGTCTAGAAATAGCAGATAGATATCAAATAGAATTTCTGGAAATTGGCACGGATGGTGATCATGTACATTTCTTGGTGCAATCAGTGCCGAGTTACAGTGCGACAAAAATAATCACAATGATCAAAAGTCTGACAGCCCGGCAAATATTTCAACGGGTACCATCAGTCAAGAAGAAGATGTGGGGAGGAGAATTCTGGACAGATGGCTATTTTGTGGCGACAGTAGGACAGCATGGTACAGAAGAAGTTATCAAACGTTATGTGAAAGAGCAAGGGCAGGAGCTTGAGCAATATAAGCAATTGCACACGCAGCAGCTCCGCCTATTAGGCTTTTAGATACCCCGTCCGCTTGCGGCGGGGTAGTTCATTTTTCTGGACCCAAATTTGATTTAGCTGATTGGCTCATTTATGCTAACCGCTACAAATCGAACTT
>JAUWLJ010000175.1 GCA_030613705.1 Chloroflexota bacterium | reverse complement strand
AAGTTCGTATGGAACCATACCCACCAATAGTTCAACCTGCTTTCGATTTGGAGCTGCGCCGTGCTTTGGACATCTCAGAATATTTCTCTTTCCCCAAGGCATTCACCTGTTCCGAGCCTTCTTCGACCCGATTGATCTCTTGATTGGTCTCAGGCAGCTCTCCATAACGACCCCGCAAATAAGCATCGGTGCTCAACTGGATATCTGCTTTCCCCTCGGGAATCAGATTCTCCAGGATTGGTAGAAATTCAAGGGGTGTGTATGCCGGAGGACGAGGTTCTCCCAATTTGCTGGCCAATTCCATCAAACGAGCATAAATTCGCCGAATTTTTGCTGCCGCCAACCAGCGCTGACCACCACGTAGATTGATCCGACCGCGCAGAGATTGGCTTAATTCGTTCAGCCTGTTTTGAATTGCCCGGCGGAACATCCCCAAAATATCACCACTTTCAATGATCGACTCGCGCTGATCCTGTTCTAGTTGCCTCTCGTGTAATAGCCAGCGGGAGATACTGTAAAGGATGGCTAATAAAATCGCGATCACGAAACCCCAAAGCAAGATCGGTTTTAGCAGCTGCATCCAGTTTAAAAGACTGGGGATGTTGAATATATTGAATAAATTGTTTGCGATACTTCCAAATGTGTTTCGCAAATCTTCCAGGACATCGATCATACTTTGAACCGCTCCTGAAGTTTGCGGCATGGCAGACGCGATTCTCTCGATAAGGAATATAACCGGGCTGATTAATATGAACATAAGAATGCCAAAGATGCCCAACACCAATCCGCCAATTCCACCCACGATTGAAGTGCGATCAGAAAACAACCAGGCGACAAGAGCTGCCAGACCAACAATCACCAGAGTCGTGACAAAAATTCCCAGGAACCAACGCAGGTCGAAGGGATTAGATGCACCTCCTCGCAGTTGCGTGATGGTGAAAATACGCGCCGAGGCCATAGCGAGGAGCGCGGATACAAAAAACAAGTACAGCAGAAATCCAGGAGTCTCACCGGTGACGAGGGTATTGATAAAGATAAATGCGGTAAACATCCCCAACCCAAGATAAAAACTATGCCGTACAGACATAGGGTCAATATACTTGGTAGCTATTGACAACCCGCGCCAGTAGACAACCAGGACAATCACCATCACCAGGAACTCATCAGGGATCAATCCCCCAATATCGCTGAATGCACGAAAAGGACGATTGAGCATCTCACCCAATTGAAGTAGATCCGTCTCATACAATAATAGTTTCAGTCCCAGAAAGACACTGAGAATGATCAAACCCAACGTGACGCCCCGCCGAATTCTTATCTTCAAATCCAGATAATTCATGATTCGGGTCGAGAGATTTGCCAAGACCAGAATGGCAAAGAGCACAAAAAAAGCCCGCCAGATAGACAGCGCATAAGTTTCCGGTGTCAGGGACCGATACCAGGGCACCACCCAGGATAGCTCCATGACCATTAATGATAGAATGGCTAATTCGCGCCAGTAGCGAAGCTTTGGTAAACGAAGTGGGGTTAATTCTTGGACAGCCATAACGCGTAATTTTTCACTGGGAGTCTTCAGGTACGAAAGGCATGTGGAAAGTACGGACACCTGGAACCTGCTTGGGGGGCTTTTCAGCAAAAGATAGTAAAGATATATGTCTTCCATGATGCTTTAGCTGAACCAGAGCCTCGAATAATTCAGGATTAGTAACTCCAGTGACGATCAGCAAATTTGCTCCATAAGAAACCCGCGGTATTTGTTTAATTAAGAAATTCTCAAACCGTCCTGTCACCACAGGAGTTACCCCTGCCAATGCTCCAAGAAGCGAAGCAAGCTGCTTAGGCGATCTACCGGGAGGTATCCGGAAGGGTTGATCGGCATGCGCCAGACATCCATTGGCGATCAACCCCACCCGATATCCATCCTCAATCCCTTTCGTCGCCAATGTTGCCGCTACCTTGATCACATGCTCCAGCAAATCTGGGTTGGTGCCTTCCCAGTGACGGGCAAAAGTAGAGACGTTCAAGCAAACTACTATAATATTGGCTGAAGTCGGTTGAAAAACCTTGACCTGCAGCTGACCTGTATGGGCCGTTGCTGGCCAATGCACCCGCCTGAAGCTGTCTTCAGGAAGGTAATCCCGTACACCGATCGGTTGGTTTGGATCCTCATACAATCTGCGGCGTGAGCGTCGATCGCCGAAAGGGTCATCAGCAGGTAAATGCAGATCTTTAAAAGGGATCAGCTCTGGAAACACAGTCAGCAGCTCAACCGGATCCTGCCGCTCCGAACGTTCGTATATTCCGAACAGATCACCAGATTCGATTTTCACCGGGCCCACGGCGTAGACCCCCCTTTTGCGAAATTTAAGCGTGTAATTTCGCCTGGCACGTTCATACCAGCGCAAACTGAACACGTTCGTCAACAAGCCTTGATCTGGTAGATGGGTTGGTGCCAGAACGTCATCTTCCTCCGGACCAACTGCTTTCGGCCAGGGATCCTGGACCCGCAACCAGGTCAGAGGTAGTAATTTTCGATTCTCAATTTCGATCTGCAAGGGTATTCGTTCTCCTGGAAATGCCCGCTTGTAAAACGGTCGCCGGTGGTATTTTACGCCATCTAGTGAGCGTTTTTGCCACCAGGTTGCCAGGCTCAATACCAGCAAGAGCATCAAAATAAAGGTGACTAGAAGAGGAACGCGCATAACTACACCAAGGATGATCCCCACCACGAACAAGGGCAGCCAGCGCTTCAGATCCAATTTAACCCTCGACAGGTACCGGTACTGCTTCTACGATGTCTGCCACCAGTTCTTCAGGCTGGCGCCCACGCAGCTGCGCCTGGGGCGAGATCATCAGCCGGTGGGTCAACACATGCGGAGCCAGAAATTTGACATCATCTGGGAGCACATACTCACGTCCCTGCATACCTGCCCAGGCTTGGGATGCCCAATACAATGCCAGCGTCGCTCGTGGGCTTGCCCCAAGCTCGATCTCTGGGTGTTGGCGTGTCGCCCGGGCGACCGCAACAACATAGTCCCGCACTGAGGTCTCCACCCTGATTCCTTTCCGCTCTTGCTGCAATTTCATGATCTCATCCGGAGAGGTCACTGCGGTTAGACTAGTTATAGGATCATCCGCTCGAAAACGCTCTAGGATGGCACTCTCTTCCTCTTCCGATGGATAACCAATCACAGAACGCAGAAGAAAACGATCAACCTGGGCTTCCGGGAGAGGGAAGGTGCCTTCCAACTCAACCGGATTCTGGGTAGCCATCACCAGAAATGGACGCGGCAGCGGACGTGTGACACCATCGATGGTAACCTGACGTTCTTGCATCGCTTCCAATAGCGCTGATTGCGTGCGCGGGGTGGCGCGATTGATCTCATCCGCCAAAACGACCTGGCTTATAATTGGTCCAGGACGGTATTCAAAAGTTTGTTCTTTCTGATTGAACCAGTTTAGCCCAGTCACATCGGACGGCAGCAAGTCTGGAGTGAATTGGATGCGCCGGAAAGTGCAGCCCAGCGAAATCGCCAGGGCGCGAGCCAGCGTTGTTTTACCGATCCCTGGTACATCTTCCAGCAATAGATGTCCTTCGGTGAGGACTGCCACGAGAGTCAAATTGATCACATCGTCTTTACTGACGATCACTTTTTGGATGTTTTCCCTCAATCGACTGGCAAATTCAGCGATCATGGTCACCTCTGAGCTGTGGAGTTTGGAGTTTAATGGATTTTTTGATTGCTCGAATAAATAATTATGCTTAAAATATTATATTAGGGAGTACACAAATCCAAACAGATGGATAATCTTCAGGGTTCGAAAACTATCTTATCAGCTCTTATGGTTTACTTCAACAGGATATGAAACGCTCAAAAACAGATCGGTCTCCAGTGTAAATCAAAGATATTGATCCGCTTTGTACTTGAGGCTGAGCAGGTTATTAAAATTCATTTGAGATCGCGATAAATCATCAAGCCTAAATATCATCTCCTTATTCATACAGCACCTGGATATCGAGAGATCTCCGTAATGCCTCAATAGAAAATGTTACTTTAGGGGTCACAGCTCCAATATGAGCCCCGATGGTATAATCCCCCCATGCCAAATTTAGTGGCTTTAGATATCGAAACAACGGGCCTCGATCCCAAACGGGAGGCCATCATGGAGATCGGGGCAGTTCGTTTTAACGGTAGGCGGGTGGAAGCAGAATGGTCTACTTTGGTGAATCCAGGGCGCGCCATCCCCCCTTTCATCAGCCAGCTGACTGGCATTACCAACCAGATGGTCGCCCATGCCCCACCCTTCAGCGACGTATCGGCTGAATTGGCCGATTTTGTTGGGGAGGCGCGTATCATTGGGCATAATGTCAGCTTTGACCTGTCCTTCTTACGGCGTCAACGCTTATTCAGCTACAACGATGCGATTGATACTTATGAGATGGCCTCCGTCCTGATGCCAAACGCCAGCCGCTATGGACTCGGAGCGCTTTCCAGGTTGCTGATGGTGCCCCTGCGGGCGACTCACCGCGCCCTGGATGATGCTTTAGTCACCCATGGGGTGTACTTACGATTGCACGATTTAGCGCTTGACTTACCCATCGAATTACTCGCTGAAATTGTGCGCATGGGTGAGCAGGCTGAATGGGATGGTTATTGGGGTTTTCGTTTAGCCCTCAAAGAACGCTCTAAAAAGACTATCCCTGGGCGAAAAGTATCTGGCTCTTATGCTGGTCCTTTATTTGGTGATTCTCCGACCGATGGTGGATCAGCCCCATTATCCCCGAATCAAGAATTACACACGCTCGATCCAGAGGAGGTGGCGGCGATATTGGAGCATGGTGGTGCCTTTTCACACTATTTCCCGGAATTCGAATTCAGGCCACAGCAGGTTGAGATGGTTAAGGCAGTCACCCAGGCCCTTTCCGAAGAACGTCACCTGCTTGTAGAGGCCAGCACCGGGGTTGGCAAATCCTTCGCCTATCTCATCCCAGCTGCACTGTGGTCTACGGAGAACAATACCCGGGTTGTGATATCAACCAATACCATTAATCTCCAAGACCAGCTGATCCATAAAGACATACCCGATCTGCGCCAGGCGATGGGGCTCGATTTTCAGGCCGCGGTGCTCAAAGGACGCTCTAATTATCTCTGCCCTCGCCGCCTGGATAATTTTCGACGCCGTGGTCCAGAAACTGGCGAAGAAGTACGAATCCTGGGCAAGATCTTAGTTTGGTTGTTGGAATCTAATTCCGGCGACCGCGCAGAACTCAATTTGAACGGTGCTCCCGAACGAGAGGTCTGGATGCGCATTTCCGCTGAGGATGAAGCCTGCACCCAGGAAACATGCCTGCAGCTTACTGGTGGAACCTGTCCTTTTTACCGCGCCCGCCAGGCTGCCCACAG
>JAUWLJ010000115.1 GCA_030613705.1 Chloroflexota bacterium | reverse complement strand
CTCCAACGAGCGAGTTATCTGTGTTACTGCAGAACGGTAGTCATACCAGCTGCCGTAAAATGCTGTGTCCACCAACCTTTGTATTCTGCGATATAAAATAGGAAATACACTGGCAAATACCAGCACTAAGATCGTATTAATTAATGCATCTGAAACAAAATCGAGTTGGATCAGGTTGAGGATCGCATACAATACCGCATACACACCGCCCAATACCGAGAATACAAGAATGAAGATCGCACCCCGGTTCACATGCCGGTCAATCTCGATCAAGCGGTGACGAACGATGGCATAGCCGTAGGTAAGAGGGAATAACCCAAGGAATAAGAATGCGACATTATACGAAATAATCGGTTGCGAGAATAATGCTTCTGGTAAGAGAGTTAGTGTAATTATGGGCGCCAGACTGATCACCCCACCAAGAACCACGATCCTGATCTTGCTGCGCACACCTGGTGAGATTGCATTTCGGTAGTCATGAATTAATAAACCAATCACGAGTCCCATATTTATCGTCAGGAAGACCAATCCCGTAGCATAAAGCTGTGAATACCAACGGAAGGACCAAACTGTCTGTGCTCCCAGGATTAGATATGGCGAACCCCCAACGAGGGAGATCGCATACAACCCACCAAGAATTGTACTCCGTCTGCGAAATCGAACTGGCTGGGGAAAATAATAGTGCAAGTGCACGGTTACCGGACCAACCAACCACAGCAGAAAATTAAACAGGTTAGAAGTCCAGCCAGGACCGGCGGAGGAACTCATTCCAGACGCCAATAATAATGAACTCACCTGGGTGAACATGAAGAACAGGTTTGAGGTGATATCACCGGGCTTAAAAGCTAGTACACCAACCCCCATCCCCCAGAACACAAGCGCAAGAATTAAAACCACTGCGACGGAGAGGATTAATTCAATCCGCGGCTCGGTCAGGAGGATAGTCAAAGGGACTAATTTATTATCACGAGTGATGATAAATTCAGCGGTATCTCCCGCTTGCTTATCCATATAAAAAAACACTGCATCACGATATGGAACACCATCAATCGAATTAATAATATCCCCCACATTTAGCTGATTGATTTCCCTGCCAAATGAATCTAACTCCCTGATTAAACCGGTTGTACTTAAACTAAGAATGCCATCTTGCGGATAAGTAAGCACCGCATAGGCGCTCCATCCGAGAAAGATCAGCGAGATCAGTGCCAGTATAAATGGAAAACCTCTCCACCAACGCTGTGAGGTTAACAAGATTTCCACACCCTCCACTCAACAATCCGGATTTCATTGTAGCACAATTGAGGGTTTGTTAATTCAGCAAACTTCTATACCTACAATTCTGTAATCTCCCTAAGCAGGTTGAAAATTAACCACTTTGGATTACCACCAGCCTGATGAAATGATTCTCATTACCAACACGATTTTGAGCATGAAGATTTAGAGCGCTGGTTTCATCACAGAAATTTTTATAATCCTTTTACACCAGAGTTTATTCCCGCTAGAATTTCCCCACTACTTCAATATTAAATATATTTATGTATTCGATTTTATGTACTGATTTAAAAGGAAATTAATCCAACTTCAGCTCACGTATCAACACCGCTAGTTCCTCCCCCGCGGGTGAATTTGGATCGGCATTCTTCAAAGATCTCACTCCCAATTCATAATGTCGCGCCATCTCAGCCCGCAAATAGAGCCCGGCTCCACTTAAATTGAGCATGTCTGTGATTCTATTGACCATCTCTGGCTCATGATGTGTGATTTCAGTTAATTCCTTGAGCTGAGATTTATCTGTTTCGGGAAGTACTTCCAAAGCGTATGCCACTGCCAACGATCTTTGGAGGTTTATTGATAATTCGGTTTCTAAGAAAATTTTTAGATCTTCAATATCATCACGGATTTGAAGCATCATCCCCAAATGAAAACCATAATCGCTGTAGCCGGTAATCTTCACTGGATCATCATTTACTAATTGGGCGCCACAGCGACAGGCCAAGGAAAAAAAAGAGCCGGATTTCGCTTCGGCCACCTGCCACCACTGTTTTAATGTCAGCTGATGATCATTAATATCACGATGCTGACCGCTGGTCATGACCAGGACTGTATTATAGAAATCGGAAATCAACTGTTGAGCTTTAGTCTTGGTCTGATCCCTATCATGCAGTTTATTGAGGATCAATGAGGCGCTTAGAAACAATCCATTGGCAACATTGATTGCGGACCCTGGACCTCCAAGAGCCTTAATTTCATCGATCTGATCGCGATCCTCAACACTATCGACAAGGTGTGCGGCAATATATAACAAAAACCAGGCTGCTGATACCTCTTCTGCAAATTCCGGTTCCCCTCCTGAAGCCTGGCAGCAAAGTCCAGGTAGAAGCGCCCAGCGGTCAGATTCTTTACTGGGAGCAATTCCCCCATTTCCTTTGGGTAATACAAGACGCATGGCCTTAATAAAATCAGGCCACGCGCTTGATGAGTCCCAGTTGTCAATAATGAACTGGATTATTGAAATTAATTGTTTATGTGTCAATTATTCTTTGGGTTTATCGCCAGCCACCATAAAACAATGGCTTTACAATCCGGCGGATTTCAGTCCGCTCAGTATTGCTTCTTAATGTAGACAACAGGAAAGCAATTTCCTCTTTGCTCAGAAACCATCCCTGCTCATCCAACGCACCATGGGGGTCGGATTGCAATCGCGATGCAAAATCTTTATCTGTGGAAATTTGGTATACGACCTGTGCGAGTGCCATACTAATCTCCTTAAAACGGGTGGGGGTATGAAATTGTGCCTTCGATGTCTTTCAGCTGCCCTCCTTCATCATAGCAGTCAAAAGTCATAAAGGATTTGATCGAATAATTACTGCGATCACGTAGAAAATGACCTTATATCTGCACCTCCTTAATACTCAAAACAGATTCCTCACGGAACCTTACATTTTTGATAACCCATTAAGATTATATTAATTTCTATTTGTTGTCAAGGTGATTAATGTCATTTTGTGTCTGAATCAGAGTTTTTGATATAATTTTTCAAGAAAATGCTTTTGAATTCATTGTATACTTACCCGCACCGCCAGCTTCCGGTGAGGATAAAATATGCAAATCCAGCTCGATTCGAAAGATCATTCAATCTATACCCTCGATTTAAATTTCCTGGGTATCGAGGGCGCAATTGCCAGTTACTTGATCCCGCACGACCGCGGCGCGGTTTTAGTCGAATGTGGACCTGGATCTACGATACCGGTGCTGCAAACCCACTTGAATTCCCATGGTTTTGATGTCAGCGCGATCAGTGATGTGTTATTGACCCATATTCACCTTGATCATGCCGGGGCCTCAGGATGGTTTGCCAAGCAAGGTGCTCGTATTCATGTGCATCCGGCTGGAGCGCCACATCTGCTTAACCCCCAGAAGCTGCTCTCCAGTGCCGGTCGCATCTATGGAGATCAGATGGAATTACTCTGGGGGGAATTCTTGCCAGTGCCCGAATCCCAGGTGGTCATCCACCAGGACCGAGAATTGATTGAAATCGAAAATCTGACTTTCCGTGCTTTGGAAACAACCGGACATGCCTCCCACCATTTTGCTTATTTCCTTGATGGAGCATGCTTTAGTGGCGATATCGGCGGAGTTCGGATGACCGGTGTTCGTCATATTTCCCTACCCATGCCTCCCCCTGAATTCCATCTTGGATCCTGGCGCCACAGTCTGGAAATTCTGCGGCAGGAAAAGATTTCACACATTCTCCCAACCCATTTTGGTATCTTTACCGATCCGGATTGGCACCTGGCAGCCCTGGATGAAGCCCTCGACGATATTGAAAACTGGATGGAAGAGATCATGCCCAAAGAACTGCCCTTAAAGGAATTCAAAGCTGAATTCCTCAAGTGGGAGAGCCAACGAGCACAAGCGGACAACATCGACCCCCAGTTCAGCAATGTGTATCGGACCGCAAACCCACCCGAAATATCCATACTGGGCATTCAACGTTATTGGCGCAAATTCCATCAAGGAGAATAGATAACAGGCGGTCATGACACCTCAAAGCAGAGAATTCCCCTCTGAAATTATCGAAATACTCAAATCGAGCCAGCGGGTAGCTGTATTGACGGGGGCAGGCATCTCTGCTGAGAGTGGAGTCCCAACATTCCGTGAGTCACAAACCGGTCTGTGGTCCCATTTCGATCCAGCCGAATTGGCCACTCCGCAGGCTTTCCATCAAAACCCAAAACTGGTTTGGGAATGGTATACCTGGCGAAGAGAATTAATCTCCCGAGCTCAACCTAATCCCGGTCATTATGCTCTGGTCGAGATGGAAACAATATTCTCCGAATTTACGCTGATCACTCAGAATGTGGATGGACTGCACCGTCTCGCCGGCAGCCATGCGACCATCGAATTGCATGGCGACATTTCTCGTACTAAATGTTCGTTTGAAAATCAGATCATCACAGATTGGCCTGAGACAGATGCAATCCCCCCACATTGTCCACACTGCGGTGAACTGCTTCGCCCGGATGTTGTCTGGTTTGGCGAGAGCTTACCAGCAGAGCTGCTCGAAGCTGCTTTCGAGGCAGCCAGCTCCTGTCAGGTTTTTCTCTCTATCGGCACTTCCGCGCTGGTCGAACCAGCAGCCTCTTTGCCGTTCGTAGCCCTCAGAAATGAGGCAGCTGTCATCGAGATCAACCCCCAGGAAACCCCTCTTACTCCGCTGGCCAGTTATTCATCCAAGCACCCTGCTGGCGAAGCACTACCAGAGTTGGTAAGTGAGATTAAGAGATGATCCGTTAGTGATTGCGTTGAGATCAATGAAAGTGGGTATGCCAAGAGGGATCAACTCGGTATCAGACGAAGACAACCACTGACCTGGTTAGAAGGTATACACTCTATCTGAACATCATCGCGTTGACCCGATCGATGCTCTCCTGAGGGGGTCTCATCTGGCTCTCTTCAAGACGGTTCAGCGGGGTATCTGGCAAATTATAGATATCAAACAGTGATGGCTGCTGGGTATCGATGTAAATCAATCCGGTGATCAACCAATTTTTACGGTTAGCCTCTTCCAATAAGGCGATCGCCCGGCTGCGATTTACCGGGTCATAATCGTGCTCCAATTTCTTGAGCACAATCGTTGATCCATCGTGCATGGTAACATCGATCAATTCCCCTTCTCCATAATCGACCAAAATATCTTCACGCGGGGGCACATAGGATAGCTCGTGCAGAGCCACCTCGTGATCCCTGCCCCAGGCATAAGAATGCATCGATTCATCGGTGTTGTTAAAAGTCACACATGGGCTAATAATGTCAAGAACGGCAATTCCATTATGACTAAGTGCTGCTTTTAACAATTCTTTAACCTGCTTCGGATCGCCAGCAAAAGAACGGGCTACGAAAGTTGCATTGCCAACAACAGCTTCCCAGGCGATATCAACAGGCATATATAGATTGGTCCCGTGACCTTTCAGGGTCAACCCGGTTTCAGCGGTCGCAGAGAATTGTCCTTTCGTCAAACCGTATACCCCATTATTCTCAACGATGTAGACAAAAGGTAGATTGCGGCGCATGATGTGCTTGAATTGACCCATACCAATGCTGGCGGTATCTCCATCCCCGCTGACACCGATTCCAATTTGCTTATGGTTGCCGAACATCGCACCTGTTGCCAGGGACGGCATACGCCCGTGCAAGCCATTGAAACCAAAGGATCGTCCCAAGAAATAAGCAGGGCTCTTGCTTGAACATCCAATCCCGCTGAATTTTATGATTGATGTTGGGTTTATATCGAGTTCATAGCAGGCCGCGATAATCTGGCTAGAGATGGAATTGTGTCCACAGCCCTGGCATAGAGTTGTCGGCCTACCTTTGTAATCTGTTTTTGTCAATCCAGCAAGATTCACTTGCCCACGGGTTCTTACCATCTGATCTGCCATTATTTTTTATTCTCCTCCTGCATGATCCTATCCTCAACCCAGTGAGCTGTCATCGATAGACCATCCAGATGAGCGACTGAGGTTAATTTCGCACAAATAGACGCATATTCTAGAGTTAATAATTGGTGCAGCTGCCCATCACGGTTCATTTCGACCACGTAAGATCGTTCATGGGAATAGAGGAATTCTGTTATTTCTTCAGTAAATGGCACAGCTCGAAGACGGAGAAAATCTGTCTTCAATCCAGATTGAGCCAGGTGATGACGCGCTTCCTGGACCGCAGCTTCAGTCGAACCAAAGGCGATAATCCCGATATTTGCACCGTCCATGGTGTCTATGACCGGTTTTGGGACCAATGTTTTCGCCATATCGAATTTCCTGCTCAGGCGAGCCATATTCCGCTCATATTCTTCGCCATCCTCAGTATAGATTGCATTTTCGTCGTGACCCGTGCCTCTGGCGAACCAGGCGCTGGATGGGTGACGATTACCTGGTACTGTCCGGTAAGGAATACCATCCCCATCAACATCTTTGTAACGGGCCCATTTTCCAGAGAGTTTTTCTAAATCCTCCTCCCAAAGTATTTTTCCCCGATCCATGGGTTGGTCAGGATATTCAAAAGGTTTCGTCATCCATTGGTTCATACCGATATCCAGATCGCTGAGCACATAAACTGGCCACTGCAGCCGTTCGGCTAGGTCGAATGCCTGCCATCCAAACTCAAAACACTCGTTAACTGAGCCTGGCAAGAGGATCACATTTTGTGTA
>JAUWLJ010000015.1 GCA_030613705.1 Chloroflexota bacterium | reverse complement strand
ACAACTGGATAAAAAGCTGTCCAATTAACCCGAATTCTGGGAGGTCTGCAACCCAAATGATCACCTCTCCGAGCTCCTTAAGCCGATAAGCTTCGGTAAAAACATGGCGGAAGTGAATAAATTCGCCCTCCCATTCTAATGCTGGAAGGTCCTGGTGTGAGGCATATCTAATGATGACTTGTTGGTCAAGAGGAATAGCGACCATAGGGTTATTAACGGAGGAATTGACCGATCTGATAACCTAAATTATCCACTTATTCCTTGGGAAGCAATTGTTTGAGCAATGATTCTTCTTCCTCAGGAGAAACGATTTTACCGTCTAGCCAGGCATTACGCAAAGTTTGTAGTATATGGCGATATACAGGACCAGGAGGTAATCCAAGCTGGCTAAGAATATGCCCGTTTGTTCGGGGAATTAACTGACGCCAGTTGGACACATATTCCCAAATGAAATTACGCACCTGCTCATCTTGAGTGGCGAGATAATTGGCATAGACTGCCAATGGTTGGATTAAGTCCAATTGGGCGACAATCTCGCTCGGTTTCGCGGTCTTTAGGGGAGAAATATCACGCCACAAATCCTGAGCGGAGAGAATTTCATTCGCCAGGGATCCGGGCAATTTCAGGCGTCTGATCACTTTCCGGGTGGGGGAGGCGGAAAGGCGGATTAGCCAGAGAATGTAGCCCAGCTGGGAGCGTAATTTAGCACCAGTTAATTCTAAGCGCCATTCGGATTCTGGCTCGATTCCTGCCAAAATCTGGATCTTTTTGGATATCCATTCATCCCACTTTAACTCACCCTGGATGGCTCTCAAGAGTCTTAGGTCATCCAAACGGGCGAACATCCTGCTCGCCAGATTTTCTTCTAGAATGCGATCAAGCTCGTGCCGGATACGATCACCAGAGACACGCTCCAGAAGAGGAATAGCCCCGTTGATCAATTCCAGAGTCCGATCTTCAATTTGGAATTTAAAGCGTTGCTCAAATCTGACCGCTCGCAGCATACGCGTGGGGTCATCTACGAAAGACAAAGAATGCAGCACGCGTACAAGCCCATGATTAAGATCATTCAATCCACCCCAATAATCGTGTAGCTGGCCATAATGATGACCATCTAAACGCAAAGCTAGGGTATTGATCGTGAAATCCCTGCGATGCAGGTCAAGTTTGATGCTCCCCCGCTCGATGGTGGGCAAAGCGGTCGGATAAGTGTAAAACTCGGTGCGCGCTGTGATTAAGTCAAGTGAGTTGGGGAGGTCTTCAGGTCTTGTTGGGGGATGGATAACGCGCTTGGCATTATCGGATGATGATGCATCTGTGTCAGCTGTCAATTCATCCAGCAATTCAGACCGTATGTCCCCAATATGCCATTTGGAGGTGCCGAAACGAGAATGACTGGTGACCCGGCCTCCAAATTTCTTTGCCAATACTTGCGCCAGCTGAATGGCGTCGCCTTCCACGACCAGGTCGAAGTCCAGGCTAGGTCGATTAAGCAGCAGGTCGCGCACGAAACCACCCACGATATACAAGGCGGCTCGCTGGTCATGGGCGATTTGAGCAACGGTTTTCAGCAGAGTCATATGAGCTGGCGGCAGGGCGATTTCAAGACGATCAGCCAGGTTCTGGGGATGGGGAAATTCCTGCTGGTGGGTGAGGATCTTGAGTAGATCAGTACGGGTGACAATGCCGATAACCTGGCTGGTTTCGGGATTGATCACAGGTATCTGTCCCCAGCCGGTATCGGTCATCAACCGCTGAAGGTCTTCAATAGAGTCATCTGGATTCACCCGCACTTGACCTGCATTCATCAAATTGGCGGCGGTAAGATTAAGCTTGTGGGATATAGCCCGATCGACGGATCTACGGGTGAGCAAACCCAGAATGTGATGTCGGCCTTGTGAGTCTTGCTCGACAACCGGATAACCCTCATACCCGAAGCGCTGCATGCGGGTCGCGGCCTCTTGGACTGGTGTCTCCGGTGAGAGCAGCTGTGGCCCACTTGACATGATTTGTGCTACAGTGATCGCTGGTCTGATAAAGCCAGGCAGGCTATCCAGCAGCTCTTGGCAAACGCTTTCCAGATCGCGATCCCGGATCAATGCCGCCGCAGCCCGCTCATGCCCACCACCTCCGAATTGATCGGCGATTCGGGCAACATCAATATCTTTGTTTGTGGAACGAGCGATCATCTGCACACCACCCCGGGTCGTAATAAGCACGAAAAGTGCTTCTGGATCCAGTAAATCACGCAGCTTATGAGCGACCGTTGAAAGCTCCTCATCCATTTCTTGAGCATCACCACATGCCAGGATCACTGTATGTCCGTGGATATGGTGAGGACTGGCAGTAGATCGCAGCCGATCGTAGAGTTCCTGTTGTTGAATTGAGAGAGGGTGGTTTAGGAAATCCGCCGCGATTTCTAGACTTGCCCCGCGCTCCAAGAGAAAAGAAGCGGCATTCAAATCGCGCGCAATTGTGCGAGTATAGGTTAATGATCCAGTATCCTCGTAAATGCCCAATAGAAGGAGAGTCGCTTCAATTGTACTTAGGTAGTAATCTTGCTCTCGCAGGATTTCAGCAAAGATTGTAGCAGTCGCTCCAGTCTCCTCAGTGGTGATATTCCAGGAAGCAGGCAATTCTTCTCGGATTGGGTGATGATCGACAACCTGGATCTGGGCATCTGTCTGCATTCCTTTGACGCTGATCATAGACTGGGTATCTACCAGGGTAACTTTATCGATCGGCTCAGCAGGCAGATCGCGGGGGTCCACAAAAGGCAGCTCCATCCCATAGAGCGTGATGAAGGCTCGTACATTGCGGTTCAATTTGCGCGGTAAGACTGGAATGGCGGCTTCATCCACCAGGTGAGCCCCGAGAAGAGAAGCGAGAGCATCGAAGTCTGATTGTTCATGGGTGAGGATGATATGCATGGGAGCGCCTTCATGCGCCAGGTATCCTGCTCGCATTCCTTATTGTAATCGACAATTGAAGTGATCCCTTGGATGGACAGCAAGAGACTAATGAGAATATATGGGATATGCTGCTTTCAAGGCAACTTGCGATGATCGAGAAAGCTTTCACCTCTCTGGAATCCGATCAACAAAAAGCCGCCATGGATCATTTACAGCGCATGGCGGCAGAACCTGGTTGGCAGCCCGAACAACAAGTATCTGCTCAGGCAGCCCTGGACACAATTGCTGATCATAAGACTTAGTCCAGCAGCATTACCAGCCGAAGATGGAAATAATCACTTTTTTATGGGGGATTCGAGGTTATTTGTGAACTCTTGGTTATTTCTGAAAGCCGTAATGCGGTCATTCGCTAATTTTAAATACTCTTCATTGATATCGTACCCAATAAAGTGGCGTTTATCCATCGCCGCCACCAGACAGGTCGTGCCGCTGCCGGCAAAGGGATCTAAGACAACATCCCCGACAAAAGAGTAGAGCTGGATCAAACGGTGGGGCAGTTCCTCAGGGAATGGTGCCGGGTGACCGACCTTCTTCGCGGATACAGCGGGGAAAGTCCACACACTTTTCGTCCATGCCAGGAACTCATCTCTACCGATTGTGTTGTCTTTATGCTCTCGATTTCTCTTGAAAGTGCTCTTGGAAAAGACCAGGATATATTCATGCACGTCACGAAGGACTGGATTGGAGGCAGATTGCCAGCTGCCCCAGGCCGTGGATTGGCTGGCGCTTGAACCCTTGTCCCAGATGATTTCACCGCGCATAAGAAAACCGGTATCCATCATCAAGTCAATGATGTATGTATGGAGAGGGATATAAGGTTTTCGGCCCAGATTAGCCACATTGATACAGACTCTGCCACCTGGGACAAGAACGCGATAAGTCTCTTGCCACACAGTTCTCAACAAAGTGAGATATTCTGGCAGACTAAGATCCCGGTCGTAATCTTTGGATGCGTTATAAGGGGGTGAAGTGATCATGAGATGAACACTCGCATCGGGCAGTTCGTCCATTTGCTCGCTGGATTTACAGTGTAAACGATCCAGATTTTCAGCTGGGATCGGATTTTCGATTTGATCTATGTCCTGATCACCGGGAATATCCTCGTAGAGGCGGCTCGCGTAGAACTTACCGGAATCATGGCTGATACGACCCGGAGCTCCAAATGAGCTGGTTTCTGTGTTTCGTCGTTTGTGAGAGGGATCACTCATGGTGATTTTTCTAATAATTGCTCTTCATATATTCGCCGCATGGTTGTCTCGATAGCTGGTTATCGTAGCTCCAGATGGTTCCCGTAATAAATCAAGTTTACCATCGTATATAAATTTCCCGTGATCGATGATCATCACCCGTTTACAGAGTCTCTCGACATCCGAAAGGTCGTGGGTGGTAAGTAAGACTGTTTTGCCTCGGGTTTGGTTGATGTTCTCGATGAAGCGCTTGATGCGCTCCTTGGCAACAACATCTAAGCCAATCGTTAGCTGATCAAGGGTAAGTAGATTGGGATCGTGCAGCATGGCTGCACAAATATCTGCTCGCATCCGCTGCCAAGTGAAAAAGCTCTCACTGGTGTATTTAAAAATGGATCAAGCTCAAGTAATTCTCGAAATTCTCCTAAATATTGTTTGAAACGATCTTCCGGGATTTCATAAATGTGCTGCATAAATCTGGTGATTCGATGATTGGTAAATTCCACAATAATGTGCTGCGCGGTCCAATCGTTCATGGAACAAAGCGATCAAAACTGAGGCGCGCAACATGCTAAAAAATGAAAGTGGTTGCACGAGCAGCCAAGGTCGCCGGGCGAAAGGTCAGCTCACGATGGAATGCGAGTTTGCTGAGATCCCAGTAAAGGCACATATGGGTCAGTAGCTGATAAAAAAGGAATTAAATCTTGTTGTTACACCTGAAATGGAGGTGAAGAAACGTTTGTTGTCTTTATTGGATCTGGAGTATCTTTATTGGTTTACCACAACCGACAATTTTGACCGGCATCGATGAAATTGGCGGAAATTCAGGCCGGTTCTTCGTAAGAAGCGGTTTTCCCATCCTGATTTCCGTACCTAAAGGATTAAAGGTTGACCAATTCATGATTGATTTATATAATCGATAAATCTATGGATATCAAAGCACTTACTCAAGAAATGCACCAATTTGTTCGCGCCCAGGGCTGGTATGAAGAAGACAGCCCAAGACCTCAAACCCTGCGCAACCTGGCGATCTCTTTATCCCTCGAGGCGGGTGAAGTATTGGAACACTTTCAATGGACCGATAATCAGGCGGATGCGGATGAATTGGGAGATGAACTTGCAGATGTTACTCTTTACCTTTTACAAATCGCCAGCGTTGCTGGAATCGATCTCGAACAAGCTGTCCTCCAAAAGTTGGATCGCAATTATGGTCGCAGCTGGGAAGGGTAATTATCTTGCGCATAACCGTATTTGGCGGGTCGAGCCCAAAACCAGGTGAGGCGGCATACGATCAGGCATACCATTTGGGGAAAATGATCGGTGAGGCTGGATTTACAGTACTCACTGGTGGGTATATCGGTACGATGGAGGCAGTCTCACGTGGGGTCGCTGAATATGGTGGGCGAGTTATCGGTGTTACCTGTGATCAGATCGAAAAATGGCGACCAGTTTCTCCTAATAATTGGGTTCAGGAGGAGCTGCGCTATGCTACGCTGAAGGAAAGATTGTATGCGTTAATTGATAATTGTGATGCCGCGCTGGTCCTGCCCGGAGGAATTGGCACACTTGCGGAATTAGCTGTGATGTGGTCACAGTTGCAAACTGGAGCTATAACCCCTCGTCCATTGATTTTCATTGGATCCGGTTGGCGGGTGGTCATTGATCAATTGTTAGATCAGTTTGACGATTACATCCCGGAAATTCATCGTTCGTTAATTGCGTTTGCTCCTGATGTCACGGAAGCCTTCCAGATCCTGGTATCAGAATCCGATCTGCCGAAATAAAAGTGAAGAAATTCGGTTTTCGATTCAATATCCTGGTACCATTTTGAGCAGACCTTAGGTAATTAAATCAACTCAGGTGAGAAATGGCCTCAGAAAAAATTATTCCAGGCAGTGAAAATTTTTCCGATTGGTACAACCAGCTGGTGATTGCAGCTGAGTTAGCCGATTACGCTCCAGTCCCGGGATGTATGGTCGTGCGACCTTATGGGTGTGCCTATACCTGGTGGTGTGGGGATTCTGAAGGCGAGCAAAAAGTAAAAGAAGAGACCAAGGCCACCACACGCTGCATACCGCGCGACCAGCCGGATGGCGTGGGGAGCTGTAATTACTGTGCAGAACCTGCAACTGAGAAGGTTTACTTCGCCAGGGCTTACTAGCAAGCATGCCTGCAATCCAACCAGCTCGACTCAAAATTCGGGCGACGGAGTTATCCACGAAAGCAACAAATCCTGAAGATTTTTGCCGCGCTTACCATGAATTTTTGGATTTTTATGCTGATCGCGCTTATCGCCCAGGACAGAAAGGTAACCCCCCTCCTTTATTGCCCGCTTACCATGTTCCAAGACCTGTATTCCGCGCAGTGGAGAAGGAAATGAGTCAGTTTGCCGACCAGGACCGGGGTGCAGCTCTGGACCTGGCGGATGCATTGTGGGAAGAACAGTTTCTAGAATTCAAATTGTTGGCAGCATCCATACTCGGAAAGGTATCTCCAAAACCTGCTAAATCTGTATTTCAGCGGGTAGAGTCATGGACCGGGCCAAGCACTGAGGAACGATTGGAAAACGCGCTGGTCAATTCAGGTCTCGAAGGCATCTTACTTGAACACCCGGATTTATATTTCCAGAAAACTTTGACTTGGTTAAGATCTAAAAAGTTGAACTTCAATCGTTTGGGTTTAAAAGCCATTCCACCACTACTGGAAAGTGGCAAATTTGAAGATTATCCTCCGTTGTTCAACCAGCTCAGCACGAAGATGCGTTTGGAGGGGAACCCTTTAAAGACGGATGTTTTAGCGGCCATCGAAGTCTTGGCGACTCGCTCTCCTGAGGAGACTGCATTCTTCTTGATCCAAACGATGAAATCCGCAGGGGAAAATCCTAATATTGCCTGGTATATTCGCAAAAGTCTGGGATTCTTCCCTCCAGATTCACGGCATTATTTACGTGAGACATTGCTGAAGGAATCATAGCAAGGAGATTTGGTGCTCCCCAATTTAATAAAGTTCTCTGGTATAATCAGCCCCGCTGACTAGCCCTGCCGGTGGTATGGTAAGGGAACACTACTGGTATGGAGACCTGCTGTAATTAATTATCGATAGGAGTTTGCAGACGTCATGACCATGGATAAGGAATTAAAGAAGACAGTCATTCAAGAGTTTTCTCGTCATCAAGGTGATACGGGATCTCCCGAAGTGCAGATTGCATTACTGACAAACCGGATCACCTATCTAACAGATCACTTGCGGACGCACAAACACGACGAATCATCAAGACGCGGCCTGCTGATGATGGTCGGTCGTCGTCGCCGGTTGTTGGCCTATGTTCGCATGAAAGATTACCAGCGATACCTGGCATTAACTGACCGGTTGAATATCCGTCGGAAATCATAGTCTCTTGCCGAGTAGATGGCGAGCAGGTTCCCATCTACTCTTTTTTTGTATTATAAAGATATTAAACAAGCTAACGAGATAAATTGCGATACCGCCAGGGGTTACAGAACTGCGGAAGAGTTTCTGCCAGGAGCGAAACATTAAGTAAACAACCACAAGGAGGTTGGGAATTGGAGACTGGTGACAACGCTTGGTTCTCCAAGCAGGTTATGTGTTGCCAACAGCTTCCAGTCCCTGATCCCCGGTGAATATAAAAAAGGAGCAATCATGCAAACAGAAATAAAAATTTACACAACCATGGTCGGCGATAAACCGATCACCATGGAGACAGGGAAACTAGCAGGTCAAGCAGGTGGGGCGGTGACATTGCGCACTGGAGATACAATGGTTTTTGCCACTGCTACGATGGGCAGAGATCCCCGCCAAGGGATAGATTTCTTTCCTCTGACCGTGGATTATGAGGAGCGGATGTACGCCGGCGGGCGGATTCCGGGTTCTTTTTTCCGGAGAGAAGGGCGCCCCAGTGAGGAGGCAATTCTCATCGCTCGGCTTACAGACCGCCCAATCCGACCTTTATTCCCGGAAGACATGCGGAATGATGTTCAGGTCATCCTTTACGCATTCTCTGCAGATACTGAGAACCCAATTGACATCTTAGCCGTGAATGCAGCTTCTGCAGCCTTGATGATCTCGGATATCTCTTGGGGAGGGCCGGTTGGTGCTGTCCGAGTGGGTCGTATTGATGGAGAATTTGTAATCAATCCAACGTTCAGTGAGAAGAATAAATCAGATTTAGATCTCCGGCTCGCAGGCACTAGAGATGCAATTCTAATGGTCGAATGTGGAGCCGAATTCGTTCAAGAGGATGTGCTGGTAGCTGCAATAGAACTTGGTCACCAGGCTCTCCAACCGATCATCGATCTGCAGGAGCAAATGACATCCGAGATTGGAAAAACAAAGCGTGATTACCCGCGCTTTACCTTGGATGAAGGATTGAAATCCTCTGTGTTTGAACGGGTGGTGCCAGGTTTGGAAGAGATTTTTAGTCAGCCCTATGATATTACATCCAGCTATAGCGCAATCAATGATTTACGGGCATCCGTAGTCAGCGAACTTTCCACAGAAGATGAATCCCTGGAGGGGAGTATAAAAAAGGCTTTTGAGCAAGCAGAGAAGGATCTTGTCCGCGGCCGCATTCTTGAGCATGGTATCCGACCGGATGGACGTGGTTTGACTGATATCCGCCAGTTATCGGGTGAGGTGGAAGTAAGCCCCCGGGCACATGGTTCAGGGCTCTTCACCAGAGGTGAAACCCAGGTGCTCTCCCTGGCAACATTAGGGACTCCTCGCGAGGCACAAGAACTCGATACCTTATCGCCAGTTGAATCAAAGCGTTATATGCATCACTACAATTTCCCTCCCTTTTCGGTTGGCGAAACCCGCTTTTTGCGCGGCGCTTCACGCAGGGAAATTGGGCATGGCGCACTGGCGGAAAGGGCTTTATTGCCTGTCATCCCCGCTGAGGAAGAATTCCCCTATACCATGCGCTTAGTGTCTGAGGTTTTATCTTCCAATGGGTCGACCTCTATGGCATCGGTCTGTGCTTCGACTTTGGCGTTGATGGATACCGGTGTGCCGATTAAAGCTCCTGTGGCTGGGATCGCAATGGGCTTGATTAAAGGTGAAGGTGAAAAATACGCAATCTTGACCGACATTCTCGGCATGGAAGATCATTTGGGAGACATGGATTTCAAAGTTGCGGGTACTCGAGAGGGAGTCACCGCACTGCAAATGGACATCAAAATCAAGGGTATTACCTCACAGATCATGGCCCAGGCTCTGGAACAAGCCCGACAGGCCCGGCTCACTATCCTGGATACAATTCTGTCTGTGATCCCAGAACCCAGATCAGAGCTAAAACCACACACCCCGCGCATCACTGTCGTGCGGATTCCTGTCGAGAAGATCGGTGCTGTGATCGGACCGGGTGGGAAAATGATCCGCAGCATCCAGGAAGATACCAATACACGCATCGATATTAACGAAGATGGATCAATATTCATCGCTGCAACAGATGTTGAAAGTGAAGAGCTGGCTAGAGATCGGATCTTGGCTCTCACCGAATCAGCAGAAATTGGGCATATTTATACAGGCCGAGTGGTACGTGTCACCGATTTTGGAGCCTTCGTTGAAATCTTACCCAACACGGATGGTTTGGTGCATATCTCTCAACTCGATAGCGAGCGAGTAAACCGGGTTGAAGATATCGTCCGCATGGGTGATGAAATCACGGTGATGGTTACCGATATCGATCCGACAGGCAAAATTCGTCTATCCCGGCAAGCGGTATTAGAAGGTTGGACGGCTGAGGAGGCCAGGCAAAAAGATAGAGGTGGGAGTCGGAAAGGCTCTGGCAGCGGTCAGCGTAGAGACCGTTACCGGGGAAGTAATAAGAGAGATCGATAATAACAAACCCGATCCTCTGATTCATGGATAATAAATGAGCGTTTCATCGTTGAGAAAACGGAAACGCTCGTTTTTCTATCCAAGATTGATTGAGCGATCAAGATTTAAAGCCCATTGATCTGAATAAATTGGGTAAACGGATTATTGGTCTCTAATCAGGATATAATTACTCCTATCCAGGAGAACGACCAGGATCAACAAGGAGCACTTAATGCAATCTGACTTTATCTGGATGGATGGTGAGCTGGTTCCTTTCGCAGAGGCGAACGTTCACATTATTTCCCCAACATTGCATTATGGCGTCGGGGTTTTTGAAGGCATCCGTAGTTATCAGACACCCCAGGGTCCTGCGATCTTTCGGTTGCAAGAACACCTGGAGCGCTTTCTGGAATCCATCCATATTCTCGGCGTTCTTGATTACCCATATTCTGTAGATCAAATTCGGCAGGCTATTCATCAAACAATTTTGGTGAATGGATTCGGTGAATGTTATATTCGCCCGTTGATGTACTTGGATGGTCCCTTAGGTTTAAACCTGGATTTCTCGGTTCCGAAACTAGCGATTGCAACCTGGGAGTGGGGCCCTTATTTAGGAGAAGAGGCTCGAAAAACCGGTATTCATATGATGGTGTCCTCGCTAACTCGGCTTCACCCGAATATCAATATGACGAAATCAAAGGTCACTGGAAATTACGCCAATTCCATGATGGTGAAAACTCTTGCGCTGCGCTCGGGCTATGATGAAGCGGTCATCCTTGATCCATCTGGTTTTGTCGCAGAATGTACCGGGGAGAATATCTTTGTCGTTCGTGATGGGGTGATCTATACTCCGCCGCGGGCATCAATATTGGAAGGAATCACCCGCGACACAGTGATGACTCTTGCGGCTGATCTGGGGATTCCTGTTGTTGAGGAAATGATCTCTCGAGACCAGCTTTATATCGCAGATGAAGTGTTCATCACTGGTACTGCTGCAGAGATCGTCGCAGCCTGGAAGATCGACTTCAGGCAGGTGGGAAAGGGAGCGCCCGGGCCGATTATGAAAGCTTTACTTTCCTTATATTTGGATACTGTTCACGGACAGGGCAAGCGCTCTCCTGAATGGTTGGACTACCTGCCTGTAGACCAGCCTGCTCAAGGTGCCTAAGTGTTAACGGATTTCTAATGTAACTTTTTTGAATTCATATGCATCAGATAAATGGGTTACTAGTGGATCGAAAATAGTTGCCCTGTTTTATGAGCTTTGTAGTAAACAGGACCTGCGGCTATAATATCTTAATAGGTAACCAATAGGAGATGTTATGGACCTTAATTTAAGCAGTACAGCAGCGAACCCCAGCGGCAATGGGGATGCTCAAGAAGAATTTGTCAGGGTATTAATTATCGGCTCTGGACCTGCGGGATTATCGGCAGCACTTTATGCAGCCCGGGCTGATTTAGACCCTGTTGTTTTAACTGGTATGGAATTGGGTGGCCAGGTTTCCTTAACCTTTGCGGTTGAAAATTACCCCGGATTCCCCGAGGGCATCGGTGGGATGGAATTGGTAGACCTTTTCCAGAAACAAGCACAACGATTTGGTGCCCGGATCGAATTTGACCTGGCAACTGAGGTGGATTTTTCCGATCGCCCATACAAGGTAACAACCCAAAATGGGAAACTATATCTCGCTGAAACAGTGATCATCTCCACGGGCGCCAGTGCAGTTCATCTGAATGTACCCGGAGAAACTGAATTTACCGGTCGCGGGGTCTCTTACTGTGCAACGTGTGATGGCTGGTTCTTCAAAGAAAAAGAGGTGATTG
Source organism: Chloroflexota bacterium (assembly GCA_030613705.1). Taxonomy (GTDB): domain Bacteria; phylum Chloroflexota; class Anaerolineae; order Anaerolineales; family UBA4823; genus PFL25. The sequence continues at coordinate 2,224 of JAUWLJ010000015.1, read as the reverse complement.
TTGTCGGGGGTGGGGACAGCGCGGTTGAGGAGAGTCTGTTCCTGACCCGCTATGCTGAGAGTGTGACCATTGTCCACCGAAGGGATGAATTGCGTGCTGGTGCTCTTCTCTCTGAAAGGGCGAAATCGAACCCCAAGATCAATTTTTTCTGGAATACTGAAATAAAGGAAATAACAGGGAATGGCGCGGTACAAACTGTGAAGCTGCAGGATACGCAAACTGGGGAAGAACGAGATCGTGAGGTGGATGGTGTGTTTATTTTTATTGGACATTCACCCAATACAAGCCTTTTCAAAGATCAACTCGACATGGATAGTAATGGATATTTGATCGTGGATGATTTGATGCAAACAAATGTTCCCGGTGTTTATGCAGCAGGTGAAGCGGCTGATCCTCACTTCCGCCAGGTGATTACATCCGCCGGGATGGGTGCAGCAGCAGCAATCCAGGCCAATCACTTCCTGGACGAAAACCCTCTGCTAGAAAAATAACAATTTCCCCCTGATGAGATTTCATCCGGGGGACTTTTATATTATTATGGGAGTGTAAAGATGAAAAATAAAGTCTCAATAATTGGTGCCGGTATGACCGGGGCTACAACTGCTCACTGGTTAGCCGAACGTGAAATCGCCGATTTGGTTCTAGTGGATATTGTGGATGGCATGCCCCAGGGAAAGGCACTCGATCTACAAGAATCGCTGCCGTTAATCGGAAAGGACGTGGTGATCACCGGGGCTAATACTTTTGAAGCAACTGCTGGTTCAGATATTGTTGTCATTACTGCTGGCCTGCCCAGGAAGCCTGGTATGAGCCGGGATGATTTGCTCTCCGCGAACGCGGAGATTGTTGGCAATGCCACCAAAGAGTCACTCATGTATTCACCGGAAGCAATTTTTATCGTGCTCACCAATCCATTGGATACAATGGCATATCTTACAATGATGGTGGGTGATTTACCGCCTGAGCGGGTGATTGGTCAGGCGGGGATTTTAGACTCGGCGAGAATGCGCGCATTTGTCGCAATGGAGTTAGGAGTAAGCATTGAAAATATCCACTGCTATGTCTTAGGAGGCCATGGCGATGACATGGTTCCGCTCGTCCGACATTCAAATGTAGCCGGAGTCTCCTTAGCAGAGATGCTGCCCACAGACCGTTTGGACGCAATCGTCGAACGAACTCGAAAGGGTGGTGGCGAGATCGTGAGTTTATTAAAAACAGGGAGCGCGTTTTACGCACCTGGAGCGGCGGTAGCCCTGATGGTTGAAGCGATTTTGAAGGATAAAAACCTTATTGTTCCAGCTGCAACTTATATGCAAGGTGAATATGGTTTGCAAGACATTTTCTTCGGCGTGCCGGTTCAGTTAGGTCACCAGGGAGTAGTCAAGATCATTGAATATCAGCTCAACGATCAGGAGCAGGCAGCCTTAATTAAATCTGCAGAAGGGATTAACAGGACCGTTGCAGCACTAAAATCGCTGGTAAAATTTTAGTCATTAATTTAAGGAGGTTAATTATGGGACTTAAAGCAGATTTCACTGCGGAGCTTCCAGCCTGGCGAGAAAGAGTTGCCAAACTGGTAAAGGAGAGTGCAAATGTAAAGGTCGATGAAGTGACCATCGGCCAGGTTTATGGCGGTATGCGCGGCGTCAAAGGATTAGTCACCGATATTTCTTATGTAGATCCGGGAGAGGGCATCCGCTTTAGAGGATACACGATCCCTGAAGTTTTGGAAATATTACCGAAGCCAGCTGAAGGTAAGATGCCGTATGTCGGTGGACTTTACTATTTATTCCTGGTTGGGAAAGTGCCCAATGAGGGGCAGGCAGTTGATATCGAAAATGAATGGAAAGCTCGCGCCGCTATTCCATCATTTGTTTTTGACGTGCTGAAATCCATGCCACGTGATTCACATCCCATGATGCTTTTCTCAACTGCGATCTTGGCTTTACAGCACGGCTCTGTATTCGCTCAACGATATAGAGAGGGGATGACTCGGGATGAATATTGGGAGCCGATGTTGGAAGACAGCTTGAATTTAACCGCTAAGCTGCCCTCCATTGCAGCGTTCATTTACAGCCTGAAATACAAGAGTGGAGAGTTTGTTGAGCCGAAGAGTGATTTAGATTGGGGTGCGAATTTTGCTTATATGATGGGTATTCCATCTGAGGAATATAAAGACCTGGCACGGCTGTACTTCATCTTGCATTCCGATCACGAGAGTGGG
>JAUWLJ010000168.1 GCA_030613705.1 Chloroflexota bacterium | reverse complement strand
TCCTTCCGCTCGCTGATCTTTAAATAAAGATCATTCGTGAAATTCTCACCCAGGATCAGATGCAAAGTACTTTCGTTGTTCATCCCAAAAACAGCTCTAAATTTTTCGTAGGAAAAGGGAATTCCATATTTGGAGAGCGTAGACATCCAGGATTGGAAGTGAAACTGGCCTGTGTCCACCAGAACACCATCCATGTCCCAAAGAATTCCTAGTTTTCCATCCATATTATGATAATACTCATAGATAGGTACGCACTGCCTTCCAGGGCCAAGGCCACAGCTGCTATTCGCATGTAAAGAACAACCCCGGGTTTTATGTCGGTTATCAATCTTGTCGCTACATTTTAGGTGTTGCCAGAATTAGGCATTATCACCTGTTGCATATCCATAATCATCCAGCACATCTAAAACTTTACTTAATACATGACCTCTTGGGGTATTGAGAAGTCTGCTAGATTGAACTCCAGCATACTGCACCGGCAAAAATTGGCTTAGCAACGATAACGGCAACGGCTTATCACCCAAGTTGTCAAACAGCTTATTTAATGCACTTTGCACCCGCTTCTCAGGCCAGTAATAGCGGATACGGTCGCTGAAGCTGTATTTGCGGGCAATGCGCATAGCGGCATCATCCTCGCGATAATACTTCTGCCAGTGGACAGGATTATCGACCATCACTCGATCTATTACCGAAATAAGATTAGAACGTTCCTGTGCGGGATATAATTCATTCTCAATCATCGCCAGTGCAAAGATCGCCTCGCGGTAGGCGAACGTCAGCGCCGGGCCAACCTTGAGAATGGCAAAGTGGTCTTCTACCATCTGGCGCAAAGCATCTTTCGTCTGATAATCTGTTGAATGCGCTTCGTAGACCAGCGGCTGCCCTTCGATGAAGTGCGACAAATTCGCAGCTGCAGCGCGGTCATACGAATGGATTGTCGCGTCACCAAACTCAACTCCCGGCTGCACCACCACAGCAATCATTCGTTCCCAGGCGGAATCCAGCCCTCGAACGTGGAAAGCAGAACGAGTTTGCTGGATGGTTTTTTCTAAATCAGGCACCATGGTAACTTGCAGGTATTCATCATCCCTTTGTGCACCTCCAGCCACAGGCACCTCGGTACCGATCACATAATGCGGCGCTTCCCCGCCTCCAAGCTTCTCAAAAGTCGCTTCAGCTATCTCAGCCAATTCTGCTGTCCGTTCTGCTGCCAATTCTACTGGAAGCGGCCCTTCCGGGTCGTCAGAACATTTCATGCTTGCATCTAGATGGATTTTGCAGTACCCAGCGGCGATATAATCCTGCACCATCCGGTGTGATTTAGCCATGGCGCTTGCGGCAGGTTCATCCTGCCACACATTGGGACCGAGATGGTCGCCGCCCATAATCAACCACTCCGTCGGAAATCCCAGGCGATTTGCCATATCACCTACATACGCTGCAAAATCTTTCGGGGTCATCCCCGTGTAGCCACCGAATTGGTTGACCTGGTTGCAGGTGGATTCAATCAGAACTGGCCGGTTGGTCTCGATACCGTGCAGCAGTGTGGCTTCCAGCACGGCGGGGTGGGCAGAGCAAATCGAGGTGATTCCGCGAGCTTGACCTTGTTTTTGGGCAGAAAGAGTTTCTTCGAGATACATCAAAACATCCTTAAGGTAGCCTTAATTGCTGATTAAACCTACAAATATTTCCGAGCATTATCCAAAGTCGGCTGGCCCTCAACACCCCCCGGTTTCAGTGTGGACAGCGATCCGCAGGCGATAGCCAGTTTCAGTGATTTCTCCAGCGGCCAGCCATGCAAGAAACCATAGATAAACCCAGCATCGAAAGTGTCCCCTGCCCCGACCGTATCCAGGACATCTACCGGGATGATTGGCGCCCGGTAAAGGGACTCTCCATCAACAGCCAAACCACCATCTACCCCCATTTTAACAGCCACAATTGCAGCCTGGGTTGCCAGGTTTCCAGCAGCTTCCTCTACGCCAGGAGCTCCGGTCAATGATAGGGCTTCAGCTTCATTAGGTAAGAATACTGTCGTATGCTTCAGCAATTCATCCACCCCTACCCATTTTTCTTCAGGATCCCAATTTGTGTCGAGGGATGTAGTCAAGCCCGATGCCTGCGCTCGCTTGAACAGGTCGGTCAACCCGGGCTGCAGGTTGGTTTGTAAAAAATAGCTGGCCACGTGAACGTGACGCGCTTCCGCCAATAATTCATCTGTAATCTGCTTACTGTATAAAGCACCAATGGCTCCCAGATGTGTGAGGATTGCTCTATCGTTTATCCGGTTGAGGATCACGCTCAATCCAGTGATCTGGTTCTCATCCACAATGACGTTAGAAACATCAACGCCGCGCGATTTCAGCACGTCCAACATGAACGCACCAAACAGGTCATCTCCGATAACCCCGATAAAGGCTACTCTCAATCCCAGGCGCGCTGCTCCACAGGCAAAGATCACCGATGATGACCCCGCTGTTAGAGCAGCATCTTCTACAAGGATCTCTGTTTGCCCGAATTGAGGTTCGAGATTAGGTCCAGTGAGGATCAGGTCGGGGTTAATCTCCCCGGCAACCAGGAGGTCAAATTTCTTCATTTCAAATCCTATTAAAAATCAACCACAGAGGTAACAGAGAACATGAAATTTGATTTGGCCGCGGAGAATCTCTTCGGGTATTCATTCGCTCTCTGTTTTCTTGGTGGATAGAAAATTCTCGAGTTGAAAGCGTGTGGGTGCCCCCTCCATGGGGCCGAATTGGGTGACAGCCAGTCCACCAGCGGCATTGGCAAAACGACCGACACGCTCAAGGGGCCAGCCATCCTCTAAGCCGGCGATAAAAGCTGCTGAGAAACAGTCCCCTGCCCCAGTAGGGTCAATTTCGTCGACTACGAATCCAGGGATATCAAGGCGTTTTCCATTGTGGATTATTGAGCAACCTGAAGGACCGCGTTTAAGGACCAGTATAGCATTATCTTTAATCCTCAGAGCCTGCACTACACCGGTAATCTCGGATTCACCAGTCAGCGCGCCTGCTTCAAATTCTGTAGGCAAAACTAAGTCCGCCACCACCAGAAATGGAGCTAATACCTTCCTGGCTTCATCAACAGCCATCAGCTCGGGACGTAGGTTTGGATCCAGGCTGATTTTTCCACCCTGAGTCATTATTAAATCCACTGCCATTTGGCAGGCCGCGCGGCAATTCTCATTGAGAAAAATTGTCGAACCAGAGATATGCAACCAGTGAGCATCTTCGAACAAACCAGCTGGTAATTGGTTGGCGGATATTTGCCCGGAAGCTGTGTGACGGATATGGAAGACAAACTCACGTCCACCAACCTCATCGTAAGCGACGAATGCCGCTCCGGTGGCGAAACCAGGTGGATACTGTAGACCGGTTGAATCAACTCTTTCAGTGGCAAAGCGCGCTTCCAGTAAACGGCCAAAAGCATCATCGCCAACGGCTCCGATAAAAGCTGTGGGCAACCCCAGACGGGCTGCAGCGACAGCAAAAATGGCGGGGGCACCACTGGCAAATGGTCCGTGAAACTCTCCTGTGTAATTGAGGGGTTGCCCAGCAGAGGGACGCATTATTTCGACCAGCGCTTCTCCAATGGTTATAACTTTTGTCAAGATTGATACCCTCCAACGTTAGAAAATGCCCTAATAAATATTCCTGAAGCGGATCAGGGAAAGAATATTATTTCCACTTGAGTTATCACAGCGGTCATATCAATTTATCCGACTGGCGGGAGACTCCAAACCCATGATCCTGTTTCCAACCAGGAGGAAAAGTGCGATGCCCATCAAAACCAAAAATCCAGTCACGCGGAACATGGCAACTGGCCCAATATTCTCAAAAAGGAAGCCACCGATAAATGCCCCCACCGCTGCTGACAGGCCTAAGAGTACACCGGAGAAAAGCCCCTGTGCGGTAGCGCCCATTCCATGTGGGGCGTTTTTAGCGGCATAGGAGACGCCGGAAACCCACATGGCAGAATATGTCGGACCGTGTAGCAACTGGATTGGCAAGACCATGAGCGGATTTCGGATAAAGGAATAGGCCAATAATCGCAAGACTAGAAATGACATTGATAGAATAACCATCCCGGTAGCACCGAAACGACTGAGCAGGCGGTCAGAAAAATAAAGGACCGGCAGTTCGCTAAGGGTGGCGAACATCAGGGATAGCCCCATTAGGGTTTTGCTGGCTTCTAAATCGTTCATGTACAAGAAAAGAAAATTTTGGATCACAGAGGAACCTATTCCGAATACAAAAACCGTCAATAGAAAGAGAGACCAGCTAGGGTTGGATAATAAAGACTGCAATCCACCCCATAACTTCGATCCGATGCCAGCCTGGCTCACGGTAAGCTTCCACGCCACGAGCAAGCCTGCGCTCATCAGGACCATGTAGCCATAGAAAGCCCAAGACAGATCACTTCGCTCAATTAACCAACCGACAACTGGAGCCGATACTCCCCATCCAATTGCCCCCCACAGACGAAGCTTCCCATATTGATCTTTGTGATCGGCTAAGAGGTCCATCACTGAATTGTCTACGATGGGCATAATTGGGGCGATAAAAAACGCCAATAACACGACCAGAGGAATCAACCAAAGGAAAGCCGAGGCGTTGGATAGAGCAAAAGTGATCACAATTGAGGTAAAAATTGCCAGTAATAAAAGACGCTTGTGCTTTTGGGATGCATCGGCAAGTCCACCCCAGAGTGGTGCGCTGAAGAGAGCTATCAAGGGCATTATTCCCGCCAAAAAACCGATCTGGTAACCAGATAGTCCCAGGCTTTCGTAGTAAATCACCAGGAATGGAAAGAGCGAAGCCGCCGCGCCGTAATAAAAGAAGTAAATTGCCTTTGGCAGAAACATAGGTTTGATGCTAATGGCTGGATGGATAAGCTTAACCCTGAATATGAATCAAGCCAGCCCAAACTTGCCACTTCTTCGATCTCTGGAAATAAATTCCACCACGGGTGGGCTGTGTGAGTATTCTCGCAAAAAACTGGCGATGGTCGAAAGCCAAGATGTTGAAAACACCAGCTTCGCTTGAGGTAGCCGCAGGACCGCAGATTTTGCCGATATTTAGCTGCATAAATACCCTCTCCAAGATTATCGGGATTACTTCTCTGCTATCACCCGGAACAGACGGGCGGGGCCGAGACGGGCCGGGGTGAAATCAAACCCAGCTTCCAGCAATGCTTGTTCACGCTCACTGAAAAAGATGGGATGATCTGTCAAATTTATGGACACATAATCAACCACAGAAGCAGCCACGCCATCCACATCGTCGGCAGGATAGGTTTCGGCAAAAGTTAGATCACGGCGACTCTCCAGGATATGAGCAGCGTAATAATAAGGCCATACCAAATCCCAATCGGTGAAAACAATAGCGTTCTCTGGCATCTTCAGGACTGCGGCGAAGGCAAAATTCTGCAAGTTTTTATCGAAGACTGGGTACTCGTCGAAATCAAAGGGAACTTCCCCGGCTATGACGGCATCTTTTTGTGGGCGAAAGACTGGCCAGAGGACAAACC
>JAUWLJ010000178.1 GCA_030613705.1 Chloroflexota bacterium | reverse complement strand
GAATCCGTCCTCATAGAGAGCTCCATTTAAGTAAACTTTTCCTGAAGCACTTCCGATAGATGTATATCCAGGACCACTAAAAGTCAGTGAGATGTAATAGTCTTCATTGAAGCTGTCTTTGATTGGGGGGAACGAGAAATTATGAAATCCAGGAGTTGAAATCTGATCAATTTCTAATGTGGCTTTTCGCAATACCTGAGTATCAATTTGATTGTGTAATAACTCCAATCTCAATTCACCAGTCTTTTGGTCACTAGGTTTTAAGAAGATAGAAATTCCACTGAGGCCATCGTAACGAGAAAGGAATGTTTGTCCAAGAGAACCATCACCATCGAGTTGGATGAGATCCTTATGCGCAGGCTGTTCTTTTCTCTCTACGGGTGCACATCCCAAAAGAATGAATGCGAAAATCACGAAGAAGAGAATCTTCTTCGTGATTTGTACCTGTGAATAAATTCCTTTATCAGGAATGAGTGAGAATCTCGGATTTGTAGTCAATGAGTTATCAGCCCCAGGTTTAGTTAGATCACTTGTTCCAGAGACTATCTCCCCTGGTAAATCACTCATCCTTCCCCAGTTCAAACCGGCGTAAGCGATACAGTATCTCCTCGAGAACCATGCGGTTAAAACCAATCAAGTCAGCAACCAAGCCAATCAAGAATATCTGGAATCCTACGATCAATAAAACAGCAGATAAGATTACGGATTGGACATGCCCTGCACCTTCCCCAATGATGTAAAAGTAAAGAAATCGTCCTGATCCAATTAATCCTGCGAAAATGAAGATCAAACTGATTCCAATGAACACACGTAAAGGGCGATACATGGTGTACGCGCGCAGAATGATGGTGCTGGAATTTGCCAGGTAATCTGGGATACTGCGCATTAAGCGGGAGGGGCGAACTTGTTCATTGGTGCGAACTGGAACGTATTCAACGACCATCCGGCGGGCACCTGCCTGGATTAATGTCTCTAGTGTGTAAGAATAATCGTTCATCACCAATGTTCGCAGGGCTGCAGAGCGGGTGAAAGCCCGGAAACCGCTGGTGGCATCTGGGGTGTTAATGCCTGAAGCTTTTCCAATAACCCAGCTCCCAAATCGCTGCAAAGTACGTTTTGTGGGAGAAAAAGTTTTTAGGCTGGCAACACCGCGATCGCCGATAACAATGTCAGCCTGTCCGGAAAGTATCGGTCCAACAAGTAAAGGTATATCATCCGCATTGTATTGATTATCTGCATCGGTGTTAACAATTATGTCTGCACCTTGCTTTAAACCAGATTCTAATCCAATGGTGAAAGTGGTTGCCAATCCAACATGATGGGGGAGAGTGATGACGTGATGGACTCCGCTCTGGTGGGCTATCTCAGAGGTGTTGTCAGTTGACCCATCGTCGATGACCATATATTCAAGGTTATCAATCCCGGGAATTTCCCTGGGTAATGCCCGCACAGTTTGAGCGATATTCTGTGCTTCATTTAAGCAAGGAATTTGAATGATTAGTTTCAATGAAATCCAATAACCAGGAATGATTCGTGAACTTTAATACGATCTGGAAGAAGTATACCATTGATGCAGTCGAACACTCCTACCACGATCAGGGGTAGGGGGACAAAGTTGACCAATATTCCAAATTATCGGATGAAAGGTAAGAAAATTTGCAAGAAATAGTTGACCTTCAGCTGGTAAGAGACAATATTTCCAGCGATATTACCATCCAAGTGCCGGACACGTAGATAAACCTGGTCGGTTCGGTCGGAAGTCCAAATAATTCGAGCTTTCTCGCCAATCATATTCGATTGGGCACTTTTAATCAGTGTGGTTCCATCCGCAGCGTATAATTCCAGAACAGCTCCTGTGTTATCAAACAGGGGAATACTTTCAAGGATGTAGTCCACTCCGGTATCAACATTGAAATTGACCCAATCTTCATCACCTAAGCGATCGTTTGTCAATGGATTGCAAAAATTGTGGATCTTTGCTGGCTCATTGATATCGATGAATGATGAATTATTTGGAGTGTTATCGTCACCGGTATCATCCCAGGCATCAGGTGTTGAGCAAATCGTAGCAGCATCAGGAATATCGGTGTTTGTCTCGGCATCCGGCGGAAAGGATTCCTGATTGCTGGCATAATCCACACCCCTCATACGGAAATTATATTGCTTTCCGGATTGACCGACAAACCAGATGCTATTAGCAGTTCCACTTGGGTTTGGTAGGATTTCTGACCAGCCGCCTGTCCCGATTTGTGATTGAAGTTCGTGATATTCAATGCCTGTTAGATTATCGCTGCCAGTCCATTGGAGCTGAAAAGCTGTGCTTTGTTGAAGCGGTTCTAAGCTATCTAATGCAGTCACGGGAGGGGTTCGGTCTAAAACTAGGTCCCAGGAACCGGCTCCCATCCAATTGCCAGCCCAATCATAAATATTTGCGAAAAAAGCCATGTTCTTCTGTTCAGAGTGTGCTGTTGTGTCGAAAGTGATTTGCCATCCATCCGAACCATCTTGATCGGTACCGATCACCTGCCAGGTTGATGTGATCCAATCTCCTGGATGATACAGAAAATCAACATGACTGATCCCACTTTTAAAATCGCTGGCGTTGACAGAAAGAGTAAGATCCTGTGAATCTTGAAGATATGAACCTGTGGTGGGTGAGATAAATATCCCTTGCGGAGCAGTATTGTCCTTGTTGAGAGTGAGATTATAGGTGAACTCCTCTCCTCCGTGTGATGGATGAGACCAAAGACGTGCGCGAACATAGTAGGTACCTGTACGTGTCAGCCGGTATCCGAGATGTGGATCGAGTCTAATTCCTAAAATCTCGTCATCGTGTTGTGCAAGAATGGATTCGCCATCGCTGTCAACCAGGAAGAGGTATAAATCGAGATCATCGACCGGATTATTGGAGGGTGTATCCACGTCGAGCACAATGTGATCGCCAGCAAGACCCTCGAATTTGAAATAATCTATATCTCCGGTGGGACAAATCTTTTGGCTGAGAGTCTGGTTAAATTCGATGGAAATTGCTCCTGCAGGTGTATTGTCCGCATCGGAACAGGTTGGTAAAGCTGATTGTGTGATTTCGAAGTCGTCGATCAACCAGCCCTCATGATCATTATTTTGCTGTTTGTCGAGAGTGGCGAAATGAAATCTTATGCGAATAGTTTGGTCACCATAAGCTGATAAATCCAAAGTTGCCTGGAGCCATTGATTTTCTTCATCATCCTTCAATTGAAGGATATTTTCAAACGAACTTCCATTGGATGAAATTTGGACCCAGCGCTGATCCCAATGGTCTCCAGGTCCTTCTGTATCGTATCGATACCAAAAACGAAGAACATAATTGTCGTCAGGGATGGATATAGGTCTAGTGGTCAGATCTCCGAAATTGGGTCCTCCATCATCATAATTGTGATCTTGAACAATACCGTAGTACAAGCTGTGATCCATGCTGTGGGCGAATTCGGCATTAGATTGCAAGTTCCAGAGACCAGTCTTAGTCCAATTGTCAATCCCGCTTTCAAAATTATCGCTGAAAGGAGTCGTTGCTGAAAGGGATGTTGAAGCAGGCAAAATAATGGTGAAGGATGGAGAACTGCTCCAAGGGCTGTTGCAAGAGTCATCCGGGCAGCTGCGCGCCAAAACTTTCCAGGTATAAACCCCCTCAGGCAAATGTTTTCCAGTTATCCAGTAAGGCGTATTCAACCATCCAGAAGAGGTCGTTTCATCTAGTGGTCCATCCAAGGAGACTTGGAATTGCGTCCCTCCGCCGGGGTCACGCCAGGAAAAGCTTAGAGATGAACCTAATGGAAATTGTTCTCCATTCTTTGGGGAGATGAGAACTTCAGGAGCTGACGGTGATATTGATCTTGCGGATACTCTGATCGAGGTGATTTGATTATCACCGATAAGATTATCGCCTAAATCACCCTCATCTCGAACTATTGTCTCACTACGACCGGTGAAATTGGCGTCGATAAATAACTCAGCCAACACATTAGCGCCGACCTGAATGGATTCAATACCGTTGTCGATATTTGGTGGTAATTGAGAATATTCCCCGAGATCAAGTAATTGACAATCTCCCTGAAAATCTGAATCGCCGAAGATTCCTACCTGGTCTGGTCCTGGTCTACACGCTGGGGTTGCTGCAGTGCAAGAGTAGTTCTTGATGATATGGGTAAGTCCTGGCAAGCCAAGAGATGGATTTCCGGCATTATCCCAGATACGTAATGCAAGACCTACTGGCCCATCAGGAACATCGTTTGTACACAAATCCCAGTCCATGGAGAAGGCGATATTCGAAATCTCATCCCCTACTTCATGCCAGGCGTTGTTGTAATAGGCGATCAAACGAGCGTGGTTCAGACCGCTTTCATCGTCAAATGACCATCCTTCTACATGAACCGATGGAGAATCAGCCACAAACCCTGTTCCAGGCTCGAACAAATCGCCGGTGGGTGGAGTGGTATCGCCAGGAGTCCCGTTGCCAGATATGTAGAAATTCCGGAATTGGCTGCATACATCTCCGGCTCGGGTGCAATATTTTAAATCGCTTTCCCGTCGAGGTCGACCACCGTTAATATCAACATCATCAAATGTGATATCCACTGAAGTGCCCCAGTAAGAATTGGGATTGGTGTGGACGTGGAAATGCAAATGGTGACCAGTGCTTTGACCTGTATCATCAGCAATCCCGATAAATTGTCCTTGGGATATCAAGGTACCTTTGGTTCTCAATTCAACTGGTATGCTGTCTTGAGCTAGATGAAGATAAAGCTGGTAAGTTATCGGGGAGGTGGAGGTGTCCATAAGGACGATATAATTCCCCATATCGCTGTCATCACCATTGGGAACATCCCACCTTGTTCGCCAAACTGTACCTGCCTTAGAAGCACGCAGCTGATACATCGTTTTGGAGATATAGAAATCGAATGAATAATGGGCGCTACCGGAAGGAATATATTGATCGTGTCCTGTACTCTGGGATAAATATACTATTCTCCCAGCCTCCCATGGCAGCAGGTAACCTGAATAAGTTGCCTGAGCAGATAAGATTTCTGTTTGATACATCTCTATGTAAGAGATTTTATATTCATCGGTAAGCAGGGCCTCTGGAGCCGATCTCACCAGATCTATCCAACCAGGATCGGTGGGCAAGGTTACCGCCCAATCTGAACCAGTCCATTGCACGAAGGCAAGTCCAGGTTCAGATGGTAACAGTTCGCCTGTATTCGGATCGATCATTTCAAGGTACACAACCCCCCAGGATTTATCCTGCGATACTTGAACATCTGCGACTTGAACATCATTAACGAGGTAACCAAGGACATATTCACGCTGCCGATCAACGGCATTCATTACTACTTGTTCAATTAATT
>JAUWLJ010000101.1 GCA_030613705.1 Chloroflexota bacterium | reverse complement strand
TGCTAAAAAATCTGCTCGTAAACAACAGAATTTCATTACACGATATTTACGCGAGACAATGGGTGAATTGCGTAAGGTTACCTGGCCAACCCGGCAGGAGGCCACCAGTTTAACCATCGTTGTTTTGATCGTGATCGCGGTGATGAGCGCGTTTCTAGGAGTCCTAGACTTCATATACTCTCGCTTCTTTATTCTTATTCTGGGCTCCTGAGCATATCTGAAACAGTTGGGAATAAGAATCAGTATTTGGTTACATTTGATAAAATGTAGGAATGGAAGCTATGGGATTTTCCGACCAGAAAGAAAAAGACTTGAACTCTGCAGAGGCTCCTGAAGCTGCTGAATCTGAATCGGTAGAGGTATCAGAATCAGCATCCGTTGAAGCTGAGTCGACCGATTCGGAATTAGAAGCAACTGCTGAGGAACAAGTGTCACCTGCATCGGGAGAATCAACTGATCCTGGCTCTGAAGCTGAGCTGACCGATCCGGAATTGGACACCTCTTCCGAAGAGATCGAGGAATTTGAAACGGTTGAAATATCCGCAGCTGCTTTAGCAGAGGCGGAGCTGATCGATTCCGAATCAGAAACCGCCCCTGAGGAACAAGAGGAACTTGAATCGGGAGAGCCCACGGATGCGGGTGCCATTGAGGACGAACTTCCTGAAGCAGATTTGGAGTCCAAAGTCAATCAGCTTGCGGAAATTGAATCTGGCGAGTCACCTGATGGTGCGGAATCGAGCGATTCAAAAGCTGAAGATTTAGAACAGGCACTTTTACCAGTACAGGAAATTGAACCTTCTACAACTGAATCAGACCTCTCAGATGTATCACTTGATTTTCTCGACGAAGACCAGTCGGATACGATCGCAGGTGAAGAAGACGATCGTGCCTGGTACGTCGTGCATTGCTATTCTGGCTATGAAAACAAGGTACGCCATAATCTCGAGCAACGAATCGAAACCATGGGAATGAAAGATAGGATTTTCGATATCATCGTACCCACTGAAGAGGAAATAGAAGTTCGAGAAGGCAAACGGCGCACTATTGAGCGACGTGTTTTCCCAGGATATATCCTGGTAAATATGGTGATGACCGAAGAGTCATGGTACGTGGTTCGAAATACACCAGGTGTAACGGGATTCGTCGGTATGGGTAATACACCAACAGCCCTGCGCCCAGAAGAAGTATCCCAGATCATTAAACGCATGGAGGCAGAAGCCCCGCGCATCAAGGTGACCTTCAAGTCTGGTGAACGGGTGCGCATTGTTGACGGACCCTTTAATGATTTCCGCGGTACGGTTGCCGAGATTGACATGGAGCGGGCTAAAGTGCGGGTGATGGTCAACTTCTTTGGCCGGGATACCCCTGTTGAATTAGATTTCCTTCAGGTTGAAAAGACCTGATAATCTTATATTTGCGAAGTGGGAGGGTGAGATCCGCTCACCCGCTAAAACCACGAAGGAGAAAATAGTGGCAAAGAAAATAAAAGCGGTAGTTCGTTTGCAAATAGAGGCCGGAAAAGCTAATCCGGCACCCCCAATCGGTCCGGCTTTGGCAGGGCATGGGATTAACTTAATGGCATTTTGCAAAGAATACAATGCCCGTACCTCAAGTCGCCCGGGAGAGATCATCCCAGCCGAGATCAGTATTTACGTCGATGGTTCATTTTCCTTTATCTTAAAGACCTCTCCAGCTTCAGTTCTCTTGAAGAAAGCGGCCGGGATCGAAAAAGGATCTTCCAACCCACCTCGCGAGAAAGTTGGTACAGTTACTCGCAGTCAGGTAAAAGAGATCGCAGAAATTAAAATGAAGGATTTGAACGCCAACGATATTGAAAGTGCAATGCGCCAGATTGAGGGCACCGCCCGCAATATGGGGCTGGATGTAGTTGAATAAAAACCTGTGGGAGGGTATGCCTTCGCCGGATAAAACACCCAGTGAGGCGCCCATTTGAACCACCAAGGAGATTAGTCTAGCATGGCAAAGCATGGAAAAAAATATAATGCGGCAGCCGAAAAAATCGACACGCAGAAGGATTACGAACCAAGAGAAGCGATAGCTTTGGCTCAAGAGACTTCCACCACCAATTTTGATGCCACAGTGGAGCTTCATATCCGCTTGGGAGTGGACCCCCGACATGCAGACCAGCAAGTTCGCGACGTTGCTGTGCTGCCACATGGACTTGGAAAATCAGTACGTGTGCTGGTTTTCGCTCAAGGCGAAGGTGCTACACTTGCCCGTGATGCAGGCGCTGATATCGTCGCCGATGACGATGAAACTTTGAAGAAAATTCAGGATGGCTGGACGGATTTCGATATTGCCATTGCCACACCGGATATGATGGGTAAAGTCGGCCGTCTCGGTCGTGTTCTTGGACCTCGCGGCTTGATGCCAAACCCAAAAGCTGGAACAGTTGTCGCTGAAGAACATCTCCCCCGTGTAGTTGAAGAAGCTAAGGCGGGACGGGTAGAATTCCGAGTTGATAAAACTGCTAACCTGCACGTTCCTTTCGGAAAGGTATCTTTCTCAGCAGACGCTTTGTATGATAATATGGCTGTGTTAATGGATTTGATCAAGAAAGCCAGACCCCCCGCGGCGAAAGGTGCCTACATCCGCCGCGTGACCTTGACCACCACAATGGGACCTGGCATCAAAGTCGATCCGGGTCAAGCTCAATCTATGGAGGATATCGAGTAACCTAAATTTAATTTTCCTGCTACCGGCACCAGCCGGTTTACAAACTGCTTCGCCAGAGACAGCAGGTGCCTTGGGCAATGATGCCCATCGTTTAATCCCCTGCCGAGGTGAAGACAACTCCTTCAAAGATCTAGAAATTCCATTGTCATGGAGAGGAGAGTCTTTGCCCGGCTACATGCGAGGCAAAGATTTTTTATTGCAAGGAGGTAAGAATCCATTGGCTGTTTCGAAAGAACGCAAAAAAGAGATCGTGGCGATCTATCAGGATTGGTTGGGTAATAGCCAGGCAGTCTTCCTGGCAGAATACATTGGCCTGACCGTGAAAGATATAGACGTCTTGCGGGACAAGGTGCGTGAGGTGGGGGGAGAATTCCACATCATCAAGAACACTCTCGGGAAACTGGCTTTCCAGGAAGCTGGATACGAATTTCCGCAAGAGTACTTCTTGGGTAGCACTGCTGCCGGGTTTGCCTTTGAGGATGCCCCAGCGATGGCTAAGGCGATGGCGGATTTTTCCAAATCGGTCGGTTTCCTTAAATTCAAGGGCGGCTACCTTGGCGCGAATATCCTCAGTGTCGAGGAAATTAAAGCTTTGGCTGAACTGCCACCTTTGCCAGTTGTCCAGGCTCAGCTGCTCAGCACTCTGCTGGCGCCTGCCAGTCAGCTGGTCCGCACCCTTGTTGAACCAGCGCGTCAGGTGGCAGCTGTATTTCAAGCTTATGCTGATACAGAATCTGCTCCCGCTGAGAGCTGATCCTAAGCTACGCAGATAAATAATCCATATCAACTTAACTAAATTACAGGAGATAAATATAAAATGGCTGAATTAGAAAAGATCGTTGACCAACTTAGTGAACTCTCAGTGCTTGAAGCTGCTGAACTGGTCAAATTGTTGGAAGACAAATGGGGTGTATCTGCAGCTGCACCAGTTGCTGTAGCTGCTGTGGCTGGTATGGCAGCTGCTGGTGCTGAACCGGCTGAAGAGAAGACTGAATTTGACGTGATCATCAAGGAACCTGGTCCGAAGAAGATTGAGGTCATCAAAGCTATCCGTCAGCTGACCAGCCTGGGTTTGAAAGAAGCTAAAGACATGGCTGAAACACCTGATGGTAAAGTGCTCGAAGGTGCTGGGAAAGAAGCCGCCAATGATGCCAAATCAAAGCTTGAAGCCGCAGGTGCTACGGTTGAAGTTGTTTAGTTTTTCCAATCTTTAACTATGGGCCGTCTGAACTCAGGCGGCCTTTTTTCTTTGCTCATGCTGTGGTATATTCATGGGAATTCAATTAATTTATTAATCTTCAAGTTGATAGTGACCGTTCCTATTAAATGGGATAGGGAGAAAATCTATCAAATAGTTCCAATTTATATGACATTTAATGATCAGGAGGGCATATGAGTGCTCGAGTATTGGTTATCGAAGATGATGAAGCGATCTTAAAATTTCTCCGCCGAGGATTGGCCTACGAAGGTTATCAGGTAGATATTGCTATCGATGGGCAGATGGGGTTAGGCTTAGCCAGAGATAATCCACCCGATCTGGTTGTCTTGGATTTAATGCTGCCCGGAATTGATGGGCTTGAAGTCTGCCGCCGCCTGCGCGCTGGGGGACCGGTGCCCATTTTAATCCTTACGGCAAAAGATTCGGTAAATGATCGCGTGCTCGGTCTTGATATGGGCGCCGATGATTATATGATCAAACCATTTAATCTGGATGAACTGCTGGCGCGCATCCGGGCTCTACTGCGCCGTGCCCAACCCAGCCGCCCTCAAGTTTTACGCTTTGCCGATCTTTCCTTGGATACCGGCACCCGCCAGGCGTATCGCGGCGAACGCACCATTTCGCTCACCGCAAAAGAATATGAGCTCTTGGAGCTCTTTCTGCGCCACCCGCGGCAGGTCTTAACCAGAGATGTGATCTTCGACCGGGTTTGGGGCTATGACTTCGGCGGTGAAAGCAATATCATCGAAGTCTATATCCGTTATCTACGCCAGAAATTGGAAGTCGACGAAGAACCCCGCTTACTGCACACAGTTCGTGGAATGGGTTATGTGCTGAGAGAGCCTGCATAACCTCTCAGTATGTCCCTGCGCGCCCGTTTAACCCTCCTCTACACCTCTCTACTCGGTGGAATTCTGCTGCTATTTTGCGTTGCAGTTTATCTCATCATCAGTTTCCTGCTGATCGCACAGGTTGATCTAGCTTTACAACAAGCTTTCGAAGAGATTCGTGCAGACACAGTAGTCGAAGCGGTTGGGAATATGGAAGTCCTCTCCCTGCCTTCACTTGACTTGACGGGTAGTGTTTATGCACAGGCTTGGGATCGGGGAGGACATCTACAATCAAAGAACTACCCTGGAGGATTTATCCGTTCTTTCGACCCACTCGGATTACAGTCATCTGTCCCTGTTTTTCGCAGCATAGATATCGAAGATCTCCATTTACGGGTTCTTAGTGTACCTTTGGTGCTTGGTAATCGCCCTATTGGAACCCTGCAGCTAGCCACTGGCTTGGTGGTTGTAGATCGGACGCTGAATGTACTCGTGACAGTTTTGTTGATGGGCTCGGTGATCGCTATGGCAATCACCGGTGTGGTTGGTTGGCTGACCACTCGACGAGCATTAGCACCCTTGGAAGCCGTCACCCAAACTGCCTTGCAAATCACCAGGGCAGACGATCTTTCTCGTCGAATTTCCTACCAGGGTTCTCCCGATGATGAAGTAGGTCAATTAATTCACGCATTTAATCAGACTCTCCATCGCCTGGAAAATCTATTCAACACCCAGAGACGGTTTTTGGCAGATGTCGGTCATGAATTGCGTACGCCGCTGACAGTGATTAAAGGAAATGTTGATCTAATGCAGCGTATTGGCAGTTTTGATGAAGAGTCTCTGACCAGCATCGAGAATGAAGTCGATCGCTTGATTCGCATGGTTGGAAATTTGCTCTTGCTCGCTCAAGCAGAATCGGGGAAACTTCCCCTCGATATCCGTTTAATTGAGTTGGATACCCTGGTACTCGAAGTGCTCAACCAAATGAGTGTCTTGGCCAGCGAGAAAGTGATGATGCGTTTGGGAGAGATCGATCAGGTCCTGGTATGCGGCGATCGGGACCGGATTAAACAAGTTCTGGTGAATTTAGTCGGCAACGCCATTAACTACACACCGAGTGGAGGGGTGGTGACGATTGGACTGGGAAAAGCTGACGATCAATCGAGATTGACCATCCACAATACAGGTCCTGGGATACCGAGTGAGGATCTGCCTCATGTCTTTGAACGCTTCTACCGGGGAGAAAAGTCTCGCACTCGCTCCCGGGATGGTAAAGGCTTCGGATTGGGGCTATCGATCGCTTATTGGATTGTTCACAACCATGGAGGGAGATTAGAAGTCGAATCAACGGAGGGCACGGGTACTACCTTCTCTGTTTGGCTGCCTCTGGCAGGGGACGATTGCCAGGCGAATTAAGCACTCACCATAAATTCCGTAGACAAAAACCCCCAGTTCTAATGATACCCTGGGGGTTTTTCATATCTACCATATCCTAACCAATCGACCAAATGTGGTCACTTTCGAGGGTGAATTAGCTAACGGGAGCTGCTGCCTTTGTTCCTGCCAGAAGCGCTCATCGAAAGTGGGTGGTAAGTTGGCTCGGGTCGGGAGTAAGATTGTTCGGGCTGAGGCATTGGCTTATATGCGGAGCGCGTCGCAGGTTTCCTGGCTTGAATTGGAGCCCCATTGGTGCGCTTGGATTGTGATCTCGAAGAGATATTGTTGTTACTGTAATGCGAATCCTGGCTGAATAAGCGGTCTCCAGCAACAGAAAATGTTCCGATGATCAACACCCGGATCAACCAAACCAGGATGGCAACGAATAAAGGGACTACTTTCAAGAGTGTCTCCCGGTCCACTACCGCATTGCCGAGGCTTTCATGGTTGAGAAGGGCTATTGATACCCCCCACCAGGTCAGCATGGCATTCATCGTAGCCGCCAGCAGCCAGGCACCAAATAGATACCAAACCTCATTAGGTTCGTTTGCCCCATCCTCGGGAGTAAATAGCCGTGCAATACCAGCAAAATCGATCCCGCAAAAGGCAAGTGCCAGGATCGTCGCCCAGCTGATCCCAGCAAAATCTAGATCACCAAGTAAATCTGACAGAGCAAATTCAGTAGTGCTGTAATTAAACAATTCGAAGGCAAGCAGGGCGGAGATTATGATCACCCCGAAGGCCATTCCACGCCGGAAGCTAAAACGACTGATGGCTGTATTAATTTTCTGGTTACGAGCGATAGATATGTTCATTTATTACCTCCTCAAATCACCTTGCTGAGGTTTGCTGATTTGATCAAACTCTGGGTCGAATATCATTTCCTAGCCATTTAAGTAATTACTACTTGATCGTTCGGCTAAGTTGCTATATACTATAGAACATATGTTCTGTTTTGTCAATAGGCAATTTTGGTGTTCGTGTATCTTGACAATATAGAACATTTGTGCTATTTTAACTCTGAACTCACATTTTGTCAATCAAACCACCCCATCTCTTCATGGAGGGACAAATGAACAGGGTCAGAAAATTCATCTTCCCAGGAGCGATCTTCAGCAGTATCATCATAGCCTCA
>JAUWLJ010000327.1 GCA_030613705.1 Chloroflexota bacterium | reverse complement strand
CTCAAGAATCCGCTCTATCGATCCCAATAACCGGTCTTCTTCATCGATCACCTGTAATCCCAGCAATTGGTGGTGGTAATACTCCCCCGCTTCCAATTGTGGTCGATCGGCGGTGGGGACATGCACTAGTTGGTTGCGAAGTTCAGCAACCCCTTCCCGGGTCTGGTAGCCATCAATAGTCATCAACAAACCTCGAGCGTGAGGGCGACGCTTGATTATCTGCAGCGGTAGGAATTGTGGGCCAACAAAGACTGTTACGCCTTGTTGCAAGCGTTCAGGGAAATCGGTGTATACATCCATCACGATTTCACCATGAATACCGTGCGGTTTTCCAAATTTGCCGACCACCAAGAATTCAGGCTCGCCGGTGGTCGGCGCGCCTGAATCGCTATCTTGTTGCATGGGTAAAGGCGTGGAATTCATTTTGGTTCCATGATATCCAGCGAAGCCCGTTTACCCTCCCGAGCAGCGGCAACCCTCAATAAATTGCGCATTGAATTAGCGACACGACCGTGCTTTCCGATCACCCGACCCATATCTTCTTTAGCTACCTGTAAACGTATTTCAACATTGGGGCCACGTCGATACTCATTCACACGAACCTGAAGTGGGTCATCCACTAAGGAAAGGGCAATGTATTCGATTAAATCTTGCACAACTTACCTCCGATTATCCGCTTAAGGTTGACGGATTTGCTAACTTATTGAACGCTATTCTCCAGCTTCAGAATCCAAATCGGATTCCTTTTCTGGTTCAGCTTCTTCTTCCGGCTCAGCTTCCGTTTCGGCTTCTACTTCCGGTTCAGCCTTGGCTTCAATTTCGGGTTCAAGTTCAACTTCTGTTTCTTCTTCAGGTCTGGATTTCTTGGTTGGTGTAACGCCAGTGGTCTTTGGGCTGCCGACACGCGCCTGAGCGGCTATTTCAGCCTCTTCTAGCAGCACTTCGATCGATTCACCCTCCTTAAAACGGGCAAACCTTTCCATTAAACCAGCTGTGCGAAACAGCTGCTTCACCGAATCACTGGGCTGAGCACCCTTGCTCATCCAATCATAAATGCGGTCTTCTTTCATTGTCAGGGTTGCTGGCTCCGTTCGAGGGTTATAATACCCCAGGATTTCCAGAAAGCGACCATCACGAGGACTTTCTTTATCGGCAGCAACAATACGGTAACTGGGCTGCTTCTTTCCACCAACGCGGCGTAAACGAATACGAACCATAGATTTCAATCTCCTTCAATTTTTATGATCAATTTTTCTGCCGGGCAAACGACCGGGGCAGAGGGGTGCGTGGAAGGGCACGCAGGAACTCCGGTGCAGCTCAGCGGGTAATAAACTATGGCCTGACAGCCATAGGTACCTCTCAATAAGGATTATTTCAACCGAAAATGCGAGGCATGCCGCGCATTCCGGACTTACTCAAACTCTTAAACATGCGTTGGGCACCCTTAAATTGCTTGAGCAAGCGGTTGACATCTTGTACTTCGGTGCCAGAACCCCGGGCGATCCTTCTACGGCGGCTGGCATTGAGAATCTTTGGCTTTCTTCGCTCGCCGGGTGTCATGGAACTGATAATCGCTTCAGTTTTTTTAAGCTGTTTCTCAGCTTCTTGCGGATCAACCTGGTTAGCAATTTGCCCCATACCGCCGGGCAACATGCCCAGCAACTGACCAATCGGGCCCATACTGCGCACCTGACGCAGCTGATCCGCAAAATCTTCGAGGGTGAAATCGCCCGAGATCATCCGTTCCGCTTGCTCACGGGCGGTTTGCTCGTCGAAGGTAGCTTCCGCTCGCTCAATCAGGCCCAGCACGTCACCCATGCCAAGGATACGGGAGGAAAGTCGGTCGGGATCAAAAACCTCGATCGCTTCCAGACCTTCACCTGTGCCGAGGAATTTAATTGGCACTCCGGTGACAGAACGGATCGATATTGCAGCCCCACCGCGCGCATCGCCGTCGATCTTGGTGAGCACCAGACCTGTCACAGGGACAGAATCACGGAAGCCTGTGGCGATATTGACCGCCTCCTGGCCGATCATGGCATCAACTACCAGGAGCACCTCCGCAGGTTCTACACGGCTGGTGATGGCCTGCAATTCGTCCATCAACTGATCATCCAACTGAGAACGACCAGCAGTGTCCACGATAATGACGGTAAAACCGCCGAGCTCGCCTTTCTGGAGAGCATGGACCGTCAACTCTGGCGGAGCTATTCCTGCTTCCGAGAAGACAGGTACGCTCAGGCTCTCGCCAAGGGTTTCCAGCTGGGTCACCGCGGCTGGACGGTAAGGGTCTGCAGCCACGAGCATCACCCGTTCCCCCTGAGAGCGCAGCAGGCGAGCCAACTTTCCAGCGGCAGTGGTCTTACCCGACCCCTGTAGACCAACCAGTAAGATCACCCTTGGTTTAGGTCCGCTCAGGTTGAGACGTTCCGGTTCTCCCAGGGTTGCGATCAGCTCTTCGTTGACGATCTTGACCACTTGTTGGGCGGGGTTGAGTGCTTTTGAGACTTCAGATCCAACAGCGCGGGCACGAACGCGAGCAATGAAATCCTTGACCACGCTGTAATGCACATCGGCTTCCAGCAGGGCCAGGCGCACCTCACGCATCGCCGCGTCGACATCGCTCTCAGAGAGCTTGCCGCGCCGGCGGAGCTGCTTAAAGACTCCATTCAATCTGTCGGTGAGATTCTCAAACACTTACCATCAACCTTACAATACTGGCTTTACGTAGCAGTGCATTGTACTGTGGGAAGGGGGAATGGTCAAGAGGAGCGGATGGACAGAGGTGTGGGAGGCTGGAGGGATTAATTTGACCCCGCTATAATTGCGGTATGCATATGAGACAAGGAAGTTTAAAGGAGGAGCGGCGATTTTTGAGTTAAAAATGAAGAGAAAATCGAAATGCAGGTGAATGCGTTGAAAAAGTATAGAACACAGGCAAGCAATGTGGTCATCCTTTTAGCGCATGTTAATCACGCCTAGCGCGGCTGAAGAACCAATT
>JAUWLJ010000216.1 GCA_030613705.1 Chloroflexota bacterium | reverse complement strand
CCACAAGGGGTTAGACTACATCCATCTCATTCAAAATGACTGACTACTAAAGATACCCGAGCTAGTATTATAAATTACCGGTAAATTGAGATGCTCAAAATTATCATCCAAGACCCACATTACTTAAATCCATTCAACGAGCGGGCACGTGATCTCCGCATCCAAAACAAACCGCTTTGGTTAATTCAGCGCGATGTATTAGCACCATATATTGATCAGGAATTGGAGCTTTCGCTTGGCGAGCCATTCCCAAATATTGAGCAACCCTGTCTTGCATACCGGGATAACCTGTATTTTGATTCTGCGTTTATCAAAGCTTTTCTGGTGGCGGCAAAGCGAATTAATGGGCCCTGCCGGGCAGCTTTCTCTGCCAACGACAGTGCATTTCGAGAACATGCACTTCCACTCTCAACTTCTTACACCTTACAAGATGATCTATATCTGGCTGACCTTTGGTATTACCCGCATGGGATAGTTGATGATTGCGAACCTGTGATCATCGACATGATGGCGCATGAAGTTGGGAGCTATCACGTTCCTCCATTTATCTCCTTCGGTCGTCAAGACCTGATTTTTCAAGTACCAATCCGCAGTATGCTGGCAATAGATTCCTGGGTGCATGTCTTCGTAGCAGATGTGGTTTTTGGACTATTCAAGCGTGGCTTACGGTTCGAGGAGCAATTAAAACGAGATCCCCTCTACAAATTACGCATCTTAAGCAAAGCCCTTTATGAAGGAAAACAAGTCCTGGAATGCTCCGAGCTGGTTAAAGTAGGCCGGAATTGCACAATCGATCCCAGAGCTGTGATTCATGGTCCAACAACAATTGGTGACAATGTGACGATTAATGCTGGCGCAATTATCGAAAACTGCATCATCGGGGACAATATAAATATTTCACAAGACTGCCAGTTGATGCTATCGGTAGTTGGTGATGGTTCGTTTCTCCCCTTCCGAGCATCCCTCTTCATGAGCACATTTATGGAAAACAGCATGGTTGCGCAGAACACATGCTTACAAATGTGCGTTGTGGGTAGAAATTCTTTCATCGGGGCTGGTTCGACATTTACCGATTTTAACTTACTCCCTACTCCAATTCACGCTCGAGATGGAAATGATGTACTTAAAGTTGCCAATCGACCAATTCTCGGAGGTTGTGTTGGTCATAATTGCCGCTTGGGTTCCGGAATGATCATCTTCCCAGCGCGCACTATAGAATCAGACGTTGTCCTCTTAGCCTCCCGGGAACGTCGTGTTATTGAAAAGGATGTTCCCTATGAAGAAAGCGATCATCATCATCTACCATATGCTGGACTCCATACTAGACTTTACCCAAGAAATGGATATGGCGAATTTCAATCCTGGAATTTCGTCCAGGAGAACGTCACCTCCAATTTCGAAGATACAAGATAAGCTAATAGATTAAGAATAAGATTGCTTTTACCAGGAGGCAAATATGTCCAAATCACGATTACTTTTAGTAGAAGACGACATCGACATCGCCAATATGCTGGAAATTTATTTTGGTGGACTCCACTATGAAGTCGATATTGCTTCTCGTGGTTCTGAGGCTTTGGATAAGACACGCCAGAGACTTCCACACCTGATTGTGTTGGACATTATGTTGCCTGATATCGATGGATATGAGGTGTGCAGGAAACTCCGCACCCAGACCCGCACCAGCCATATCCCTGTGATTTTTCTAACACAAAAAGATGAACGCAGTGATAAGTTGCAGGGATTGGAATTAGGCGCTGATGATTACATCACCAAGCCATTTGATATTGAAGAATTGAGACTGCGGGTTTACAACGCGATCGCTCGTTCAGAACGAGAGAGTTTAACGGAACCTCACACAAATTTGCCTTCAGGACAGCTGATTGAAGACCAGCTCCGCCAGATTATCCACAAGGATGGTTGGGCACTTATTGATATTCGTCTCAACCATTTTGACGATTTTAAGGAGGCGTATGGTTTTGTAGCCAGCGACAACGTTCTTCGCTTTGCAGCCATGCTAATCGGGGAGATTGTCGATGAGTATGGAACGATCAATGACTTCGTAGGGCATACAGGCAACGATCACTTTGTTATTATCACCACGGAGGAATGTTCCTGGTCCATCAGAGATAATTTGAAAGAGCGATTTTCTGAAGAAATCCTCACCCATTACAACTATTTGGACCGCCAGCAGGGACACATAAAATATTCGGGAGACGGCGGAGCACCTGAACAAAGCCCCGTGATTTCGATAAGTATAGGAGTCGTTTCACCATCTGAATACGAATTCACTGATATCCGCGAGATCACCGAGTTAGCCTCGGATGCTCGTCGCCGGGAAAATATTTGACACCATGATCGATGTATCCTCCTTGACCTTGAGCATTACCCTCATATTATCTGGATTGATCTTTTGCAGCTTGTTACCTCAGCTGTTAACCATAGTAAGGCGAGCAAGGCGCAAGGAAAATTTTAGAGGTAATTCTTTGTTAAAGTTACATCTCCCAAATCATTATGAGGCATTTTTTCTGGTTGAGTCAGGTGGAAGAATCATCTACTCCAATCCAATGGTCAGGGAGATGTTTGGACTAAATGGTAAGAAAGCAAATCTGGAGTTTTTAGCCTCCACAATACAACCCAGCGAATCTTTCTTCGCATTATGCTCCCAGGAGGGAAAAGCCCGTTTTAATCTCGGCAAGCGTTTGATTGAAGGAAAATCCTATTTAATCCCCCATGATTCAACCGAGGCAATGTTGGTCTCATTCAGGAAAATAGAACTTGGTGATTACAATCAACAAAGTTCATTGAGACCTCACTCAGAGCAATTCACCTCCAGAAAAATACTTGACACACCAGATCCAGAACATCCCAATCTGTTCGGGCATAACACGCAAAATGTCTACATAAATGATGAGTCTTTGCTGTCGACCCAGGAGCTTGAAAAAAGAGTCCAGCAACGAACGCAACAGCTGCAGTTGGAACACCAGCGTACTGAGACGCTGCTGCGGATCATGACGGAATTATCCTCGAGCCTGGACTTCGAGCGAATTTTACAACGCACATTGGAGATTATAAATGATGTCATCGGTGCAAGCCATGCAACTTGTATGGTATTGCAGCCTGGCAACACCAAATTACGTCATCTGGCTACAGTTGGATATTCTAATCCTCTCCCACCAGGAGGCATGCCATCTGCTCTGAACATGAAACAAGGCCTGGTTGGTTGGATCATGTCAAATCGCCAGGCAGTGTTGATAGACGATGTCCTGGAGGACGAACGTTGGATCCAACTTCCGAACACCTGGTACCACCACCGAAGTGCCATTGGCGCTCCAATAATTATCGGGGACCAACTGCTGGGCGTTCTGCTCCTTTATTACCCTGAAGTTGGTCGCTTTTCTGAAGAACAACTCGATTTGATCCAGGCTGCTGCAAACCAGATGGCAATTGCAATAAAAAATGCTCAGCTATTTCACCTGACCCGTGAACAGAAAGAGGAGTTGAGTTCGCTCCTTAGAGACCAGAGGGTTGAAACCAGTCGCTCACGTTCAATTCTTGAGGCGATAGCCGATGGTGTTCTGGTAACCGACCAACGTGGGGAAATTACCCTATTCAACCATTCAGCAGAAAGTATGCTTGAGTTAAAACGGGCTGAAGTTATCGGTCGGTCAATTGATCATTTTTCCGGATTATTTGGGGGCTTTGCGAGCGCGTGGATGGATACGATTAAAACCTGGATGGATGAACCAATTTCCTTTAATCCACTAAACACTTTCTCAGAACAGGTGAGCTTAGATAACGGCAACGTTCTATCCGTGCACCTTGCTCCGGTGATGAACAATGATGAATTCTATGGAACGGTCTCGGTTTTTAGAGATATAAGCCATCTAATTGAGATTGACCGCCTGAAGTCTGAATTCGTAGCCACTGTGAGCCATGAATTACGAACTCCGATGACCTCGATCAAAGGTTACGTTGATATCTTACTCATGGGAGTTGCCGGAGATCTGACCGAGCAGCAGTTACGATTCCTATCAGTTGTTCAGGATAATACCCAACGGCTGACAATATTGGTCAATGATCTGCTTGATCTATCCCGAATCGAAGCCGGACAGATCAGTTTGACCCTCCAAGCTCTTGATCTGCACGATCTGGTGGAGGAGGTTATAGCTGAAATCGAGCGCCTTTCTGTGACTGACGATAAATCAATGCGATTTAATGTCGATATACCAATCGATTTACCACGCATAACAGGCGATCCTGAAAGAGTCCGCCAAATCTTGGTAAATCTTCTGGGTAATGCCTATAATTACACCAGCTCGGAAGGGCAGATCAACTTACGAGCCACTTGTGTTGGAGAAGAAATCCAGGTGGATATTCAAGACAATGGTATTGGCATTCCACCAAAGGAACAAAATCATATCTTCGATCGTTTCTATCGTGGCGACAACAATCTGGTAATCGCCACAGCTGGAACAGGATTAGGATTGAGCATCGTTAATAAGTTAATCAACATGCACAATGGTCGAATTTGGGTTCAGAGCAGTGGGATCCAAGGTGAAGGGAGCATATTCTCATTCACCTTACCAATCTATGACTTTTCACAGCATGCATTAACTGTGAGTGAGGATTATGCGGAAAATTTTAATCGCTGAAGATGAACGCGATATCTTGGACCTGATAATGTTCACTTTACAATTTGGTGGTTACGATGTAGTCCCGACCTCAAATGGGGAAGATGCATTAGAAATGGTTCACA
>JAUWLJ010000201.1 GCA_030613705.1 Chloroflexota bacterium | reverse complement strand
CATACAGCAGCCCTGCACCACCGGCGATATCCATCCGATCCAAGGCCAGCCCGACTCCAATCGTGCACAATGGCGGCATCAAAGCAGTCGCGATGGCTACCCCTGGTAGAGCCGCAGACAAATGTGGTTGGGCAAGTGCATACGCTGCCGCGATCCCCCCTGCTAAAGCGATTGTCAGATCAATCGGGCTGGGATTTGTGCGGGCGAGGACCTCCCCCGGCACCTCCTGCAGCAGAATAAATGGCAGATTGCGATTCAACCAGGTCCACAAGAAGGAAACCACAATTGCTACGATCGCCCCCTGAATCACGCCAGTGATCGAATCGCGCAGCAGATGACCATCACCCGTGATGGAGGCCATGCCCATACCAAGAATCGGCGACATCAACGGTGCCACCAACATGGCTCCGATAATAATCGCCACTGAATCGGTGAGCAGTCCCATCGTGGCAATCGTGCAGGAGAGGACCACGAGCAGGAAGAAATCAAAACTTGGGTGGGATGCCTTCCGCAAACGCACCCGAACCTCGCCCTGGCGCTCTTTGTCGATCGGGCGCGTGATGCGGAGCCAGAAATAAAGGATTCGCACGCGAAGAGATGGGGGAGGTTGGGAATTATTGGTGGTCATTTTAGGACCGCCCTTTATCCGGCTAAGCTGTTATTGGTGACCCAATACCGGGTGAGGCAGGTAGGGCTCCTGCAAGGTATCGAGCTCTTCTGGGCTCAATTCTATATCTATCGCGGCTATGTCTTCCTCAAGATGGGTCATCTTGCTGGCCCCAATGATTGGGGCGGTTACCCCGGGTTGGTGCAACAGCCAGGCCAGCGCGATCTGGGAGGGAGTCACACCTCTTTGTTGGGCGAGTTCTACCACCCGCTCAACCACTGTGAAGTCGCTCTCCTGATAATACATCTGGTGGGCAAATTCATCGCTCTTTGCCCGAGCCGTCTCACCCCAATCCTGACGCGATCTGTTCCCGCTTAAGAAACCACGCGCCAAGGGACTCCAGGGTACTACTCCGATCCCCTCCGCGCGGCACAAGGGTATCATTTCGCGTTCTTCTTCCCGGTAGACCAGGTTGTAGTGATTTTGCATCGACACGAAACGGGTCCAGCCATGCAGATCTGCGAGATAAAGCGACTTTGAAAATTGCCAGGCATACATGCTCGATGCACCAATATAGCGGACTTTACCGGATTTAACGACGTCATGTAGGGCTTCCAAGGTCTCCTCGATGGGCGTTTCCGGGTCCCAGCGGTGGATCTGGTAGAGGTCTATATAATCAGTTCCTAACCTGCGCAGGGAATCATCTATAGCCTGCATAATATGCACCCGAGATAGACCGCCAAGATTCGGCTTATCACCCATGGGAAAAAAGACTTTGCTGGCGATGACTACCTCTTCCCGGCGGGTGAAGTCATTGAGTGCCCGTCCGAGTATCTCTTCACTGACTCCGAGCGAGTATGCATCCGCAGTGTCAAAGAAATTGATCCCCAATTCTAGCGCCCGCTGGATAAACGGACGCGATTCACGTTCATCCAGAACCCAGTCCCGCCATTGGGATGACCCGTAGGTCATCGTCCCGAGACAAATCCGGGAAACCTTCAATCCGCTCTTGCCTAATCTTTGATAATCCATTTTCCTTCCCTTCACACAATCTGATATCGGTTCTCAGGGTATGTTTTCATCCAATATCCAATTCCAGTTCTGATACAGTCTCCAAGATTAAGTCAGCCGCTTGGCGCAATGTGATCTCATCGAAAGTTAACTTCCCTCCAGCAGCGGTATACAATTGGGGTAGGGTCACACTGGTTCCTAGTGACAGAGCTTGGCGATAGGCTGTGACTGCCCTCGCCTGATCCTTAAGAGAATTCCTCCAAATCTGAATTGCTCCCAGCTGAGCCAGACCGTATTCTATATAGTAAAACGGATCCGTAAAGATATGCGGTTTACGCTGCCAACCGGTCCTCCTTTCTTCTTCCAGTCCGGACCAATCTGCGCCAGGCATAAAACGCTCCCACAACTGCGCCCAACGGGCATCGCAGTTCGCCGGATCCAAGGCAGCTCCCTGGTTTTCATACACCCAATGTTGGAAGGCGTCCACAACAGTCATGTACGGCCAGAAGAGCAGCATGCTTTCAAGGAATTGGATCCTTGCTCGTGCAGCTTCTTCATGGCTGTAAAAGCCTCCTTGATCCTCTGCCAGATAAGGACTCGCCAGCAATTCCATTGACATGGAGGCTACTTCGGCGAATTCTAAAGGCACATCCAGGAAGAAAAAGGGCAGATGATCACACTCAAAGACATGGAAAGCATGTCCGCCCTCATGCAATAGTGTTTGTACATCGTCGTGAATACCAACCGCATTCATGAAGATAAACGGTTGTTCTGAAGACATATAATGGCTGCAGTACCCGCCAGGAGCTTTGTTAACTCGGTTTTCTAAATCAAGCAAACCTTCTGCGCGCATGATCTCAAAGTAATCCCCCAGCTGGTGATCGACCTGCCGGAAAATCCGGGCTGTTTTATGTTCAAGTTCCTCGGATGTGGAAAATGGCTTCAGCGGAGGTTTTCCAAAAGGATCAACCTCGAGGTCCCAGGGTCGCAAGGTTGTCACACCCAGACGCTGGCGGCGTTTCTCATAAATCGATTGGGCGGCTGGTACGATCACATTTGCAATGGCTTGATGAAATTGATAGCAATCTTCAGGTGTGTAATCGAAGCGTAATAATTCGCGCCAGCGATAAGCCCGGTAGTTCTGGAGATCGGCGTTGGCGGCGATCCTTTGACGTAATTTTAGGAATTTTACCCAAAGGTCGTTGAGCACCTCTCGATCAGCAAGCTGACGTTCTGCGGCCAGCCGCCAGGCACTTTCCCTACTCTCTCTATCAGGCTGTTGATACACCGGCAAAAGTTGGGGCAGGCTAACCTGCTCCCCTTCCCATAAAACGGTTTGTGCACCAATGATCTTGTCATATTCAACCACGAGTTTCTTGTCTTCGCTGAGCAGTAGTAAATTCGCCTCTCTAAATAGATCAGCCGGGGAGCGCAGGTCTCGCAAAGGTACCTCATAGCCAGCTGGAATAATCCCACTGTTGAGCAGTTTTTCCTTGAGCTTTTGTTCCGCAGACTTCGCCTGGGGTCTGATCTGATCGAGAAAGTGCTTTAATTTCTCCTCGACCTCCTGGTCAATTGTATTTATTGTTGTTGCATCGTAGAGACGCCAATAGCTCTCATCCAGGAGTTTGCTGAATACTGACCATTCGTTGAACCACTCTAAGACATTGGATTCTGTCTGCGATGGCCGGGTTCGGTTTTGGAAAAGCGGTTCGATTTGCGGCCATCTCCACTCGAGAAAATCAACCGCTTCATCAGGTAAGGAGGAATGCATATCTTTTTTTCCAGGGATGGGTAAGTCTTGGAGAGCACACTTAATCCCCATCAAGTGTAGATAAGGGCGGATCGACGAAGATCAAAAATTCAAAGAGCGTGATTCATTTTCGGTTGGCGAGTGTGCCAATCTGTAGCCTGCTGGTAGGCATGAGCGGCCTGGAGGAGCAGTTCTTCCTGGAAATGTGAGCCCATCAGCTGCATTCCGACCGGCAGCCCTCGATCGTCAAAGCCAACTGGGAAGGCGATTCCAGGCACACCTGCCAGATTGGCAGGTAGGGTGAAGATATCTTCCAGGTACATAGAAAGTGGATCATCTCCATGTTCGCCGATGCGGAAGGCAGAGGTAGGCGCCACAGGTGCGGCGATGACATCCACTTGTTGAAAAGCTGCTTCAAAATCTTGTTTTATCAGCGTACGCACTCTCTGGGCTTGCCCATAATAGGCTTCATAATACCCAGCTGATAGGGCATAGGTGCCCAGCATGATGCGCCGCTTTACTTCAGGACCGAATTTATCTCCCCGTGTGTGACGGAATATGTCCCACATCTCATCTGCTGGTACTCGTGGTCCATAGCGGATTCCATCAAACCGGGCCAGGTTCGCGGAGGCCTCTGCTGGTGCGATTATATAATACGCCGGCAAGGCTTGCTCTGTATAGGGTAGGCTGACTGTCTTAATCTGCGCACCGAGTGTCTCAAACTCGTCGATCGCTAGCCGGACACAATCCTCGACCTCAGGTTGGATCCCCTCGATAAAATACTCATCAGGTACACCGATTCGTAAACCGCGCAATACCGCTCTTGGATCCGTAGAGGAGAGTTCGATCTCAGGAAATGGTAAGTCGATCGTGGTAGCATCTAAAGGATCGACCCCCGCCATTACATTCAACAAGGGGACAATTTCAGCAGCTGAGCGACCAAAAGCTCCCACCACATCCAATGAGGAACCATAAGCAACCAAGCCAAAGCGAGAGACCCGTCCATAAGTGGGTTTGATGCCGGTCACACCACAAAACGATGCCGGTTGACGCACGCTACCGCCGGTATCTGTACCCAGGGCAAGTGGGGCGAAACGAGCAGCGATAGCGGCTGCACTGCCACCGCTCGATCCACCTGGGACACGATCGAAATCCCAGGGATTATGAGTCGGTCCGTAGGCGGAGTTTTCGGTGGACGAACCCATAGCGAATTCATCGGTGTTCGTCTTCCCAAGAATGACAACACCAGCCTCGCGTAAGCGCTCGACTGCAGTGGCATTATATGGTGGGGTGAAGTTTTCCAGGATCAGCGAGCCGCAGGTACAGCGGAGATCTTTCACGCACAGTACATCTTTGACCGCAATCGGGACTCCAGTCAGGGCTGGCAGATCTTGCCCGGGTTCGCGGCGTAAGTTTTGAATCAGCTTATCGGCCTCATCCGCCTGGAGAAGAGCTTGATCTGGATTTATGGTCAAAAATGCGTGTATTACGGGATCTAGTCGCTCAATACGGTCCAGGAAAGCCAAGGTCACTTCCCGGCTGGATAAATCCCCAGCGTACAAGGCTGTGAGCATTTCTCCCAGGGAGAGATCCACTATTTCACTCATCGAGTTGAGTTTACTCCAGAACAGGTGGCACGCGAAATTGATCTTTTTCGGTATCTGGCGCGTTGCGCAGCGCATCCTGCAGGCTCAGCCCAGGTTGTGGTTCGTCTGTACGCAACAC
>JAUWLJ010000078.1 GCA_030613705.1 Chloroflexota bacterium | reverse complement strand
ATCATTCGCTGATTGTTGAGCAGTCCTTCTCTCAAACGCCCCCAGAAAGGTGTGGTCTATTGACTCACCGCTGGGGGCATTTTTTTATTTCCCAACATAGCGGGAATGTCAAAGAGTAATATCCTAATTTCTTATCAAAGTTTGTATTCCTTCATCGGTTTAGGTTATCAAAACCTCTTCGTGGTGGACACGTGGTTGTATATGATATTGTTCAGCATCATAAGTGAACGTTGGGGTCTTTACAATTGAATAGCCATTCCCTAACGCCTGTACCCTAGGGGTACCGGTGCCCTGGGGGTACCGGTCGGGTATCAGGGAGCAGGGTGTAGGCACTCGTGCAACCTTCCATAGGACTGCCATCCAGCGTCACAGTGCCGTAAAAACTTGATGGCAGAATTGGTGGAGCAGCCACCACAGGAAAAACTGACAAAATCAAGCTCACCAGGAGTACTGCCGCTGCAATGGAGACTCTTTAATTAAATATGGCTGTTTTCTTTTTAACTATCTGAATTGCCCCGAACATATTCATCAATATTAATTAATAACTGGCATAAAAATCATAAAATAATCCCGGGAAGGTTCGTTTACAGTTATATAATCCTGTTTTTCCTCGATGTGATACTCTTCAATATTTGATATTCGCAATGAGATCGTGTAGACCCCTGGCCACAGATAGGTGTGCGTCGGATTGGGAGCGGTACTTGAGCTGCCATCTCCGAAAGACCAAAACCAGGAATCAATATTCCCCCATGCCAATTCCGTAAATGAAACAGTCAGGGGGGCATCTCCAGTTATTGGTGATGCGCTGAAATCAGCGATGATGGCTGGGTTCGATGAGACTTCGATGTAATCCACTTTGGTCTCTGTATGCGAACCAGCGGGACCCGATACAGTCAGTGAGACTGTGTATCCCCCTGGACCAGTAAATTGGTGACTTGGATCGGACTGCGAGCTCGATCCGCCATCGCCAAAGGTCCATAACCAGGAAGTAATCTCACCTGAGGAAGAATCTGAGAAATTCACAACCAGCGGGGATTCACCGGACCTAGGTGATGCGCTGAAATCTGCAACTATTTCTTCATAAACGGTGATGAAATCTTGTTCAGTTTTTGTATCCGTTCCGCCTGGACCTGAAACAGTCAGGGAAACTGGATAGGTGCCAGGATTTGAATACTCATGCGATGGATTGGCAGCCGAGGATGAGCCCCCATCGCCGAAGTCCCAATCCCATGCGGTAATGTTCCCTGCAGAAAGGTCGGTGAAGTCCACTGTCAGAGGAGCAACCCCTGATTCTGGATTGACAGTAAAATTCGCCTCCGGGGAAGGTTCAGTGACGGTGATGTAGTCGAATTTAGTCTCGGTATCTGAACCGTCGGGTCCGGTGACTGTTAGGGAAACCGTGTAAGAGCCTGCTACGGTGTACTCATGTGAGGGGTTCTGGGCGGAACTGGTCCCGCCATCCCCAAAATTCCACGACCAGGTTCCGATTTTTCCGGAATCGGTAGCTGTGAAATAAACAACCAGCGGCGCCTCACCAAGAGTAGGTGTGCCGCTGAAACTTGTCACAGGGACTGGTTCAGTGACGGTGATGTAATCGAATTTCGTCTCAGTATCAGAGCCGCCAGGGCCAGTGACTGTGAGGGAAACCGTGTAGGTGCCTCCGGTGGCGTACTCGTAGCTCGGATTCGGTAAAATGCTCGACCCGCCATCCCCGAAATCCCAGGACCAGCTGCTGATTGATCCGGTGGAGAGATCCGTGAAATTAACAATCCACGGCACCTCGCCCATTGTGGATGAACTGCTGAAATCAGCAACTGGCGCAGGAGGGGTAGTAGTGGCAGTCAGATTCAATTCAACATTCGTTCCGCTGCTCCAGGTTCCGGTTTGATCAGCAGCAACACCTCCTATCTTAAAGTCAACCACATCGCCCGCTTCACCCCCCTCTTTCCCACCTGTCGATAGGTTATCCGCAGGGATTTCAATGGTATAGACTGATTCGCCTTCAAAAGTGAAAGTCGCAGTTTCTGCATATTTACTTCCGTCAATCCAGGCCGATATGGTAGTACCATCTGCAACGTACGCGCCGTTAATCATGGCCGTTCCATAAAAGTTTGAAGGCATAATCGGTGGAGGAGGCCCGATTCCGACAATCGCTGCCGCGAATGAGATGACAACTACTGTTGTCAACAACGAAGCGATATTTTTTTTCAGGATAACCATGCCCATAATCCCCAACTTGTTATCAATTGAGCAAATTATTTATAGATATTCGGAATGTATAGTTTAAAACTTCCAACAACTTGACTGACTGATAAATTCAATTCAGTATTAGTCCCACTTTGCCAGGTGCCTGTTTGACTGGTGAAATCATTATTGATACTAAACGTAATCAGCTCCCCTGGTTTGCCTCCCTCGATTTCGGGTGTTCCAGAATTGTCACCTGGTACATCTAGGTTATATACCGTATCGCCGTTAAATTCAATAACGGATGTCTCAGCATATTTGACGCCATCTATCCAGGCAGCTACCTTTGTGGATAAAGGCACATTCGATCCATTGGCTTTGACAGTACCATAAAAACTTGAAGGCATCGGGGGAGGTTCCGCAAATCCCTTCCCAACGATTAAAAAACTTAGAACGACTATAGCCAAATTACCGAGCAAGATATTTTTTTTCTTCAACATTAATCACATCCAATTTGCCCGAATCCACAATATGACCCCAATGAAAATAACAATCGCGCCAATACCGAGCAGTAATGCAATGGGCGATACAAAAGAAAGCAACCTTCTTGGGGAATTCTCATCGGTTATCGTCACCGGGAGTTCAACATTTGCGATATTTGTTTGTGAAATCAGTGGTTCCTCAGTGGATATTGTCAGTTGTTGTTCTTCTTCAAATACTGCAGTTTCAAACATGGATTGTTCGATCTGGTTTGGGGTGTTAATTTCATTATCTGCTTGTATTGAGGATGATGGGACGATAGTTGCAGTATGAAGTGAACTGTTTGATATTTCAGCCTGAGCTGGTGCAGTCGGATTGTTGGGGAGCGGAGTATCTGCAGGTTGATCCTCTGAGGGTGTGGGTGGTGTAGGACCCCCGGATTCAACCTGGCCTGGTAAGGATGAAGCTGTCAGGTTTAATTCGACGTTTGTACCACTGTGCCACTCGCCAGTTTGATCGGCGGCTACCCCTCCAATTTCGAAGATTATCTGATCTCCTTCCTGGCCTCCATCTAACTCGCTGGTGTCGTTATCATCTCCCGGAATAGTCAAACTGCAGACAGATTTTCCCTCGTACATTATCGTTTTGCTCTCAGCAAAAACTTGATTTGAGATCATTGCCTTAATACTTGTGCCGGGTTGTACATTCGCGCCATCCACCTGGACCGTGCCGTAGAAGCTGGAGGGCAATACAGGAAAAGCCCGGGAAGAGGAATACAAAAACAGATTGCTTACACACAGGAGTACCAATATAAAAATGAAGAATTTTACCGATCTTATTGATCGAACACTTCTAAGCACGTTTTCCTTCAATTTATCTCCAATGATATGTACATTATCTGATGTCCAGTTAGACTCTTATAGACTTTGATATTCCACCTGCCAGGTATGGGCAGCTATCACTTTGACCCAAGAAGAAAATCATTTTGACATACCAAACTCCCCATATTGGTGGTACTTTTTAATTGCAATTCAATAAGAAACTTCGGTTAGATTGTTTTCACCCTCTAATGCATTCCTTCAAATTCATTTCTCGGGAGAAATGAAATCTCGATGCTCAAAAAAAGAATCGGACCTAATCTTTGATTGCGAGGAGGACAACATTGGTAACACTATAGCATTAAGCAAATAAAAATGTCCAATAATAAAAACACACTTCCTAAACATTAGGTTCCTCAGAGAATATATTAGATTTGAGTAAGTGGTTTGGAACCTGCTAAGGATCGGTATATTCCACATTCCAGGTTTGGTCTGATATGGCGGTGATCCAATACCCCAGGCCGGGGCTCATCGCAGTTAAATCGTTCGAAAACGGGGGTGCACCCAGATCGAACAGCTTCCAGGGATCACTTGAATCGTTGGCATCGTACGCATAGACCATTGAAAAATCTGTACCCACACCATGATCTTGAAGAGCACCAGGTAGATCTCGGGAGATATTTGCAGGATAACCGACTAAATTCCACCCGCCCCCATTTGAGTACAAGGGAATATCAGACGTTGCCGGTGGGGTGCCATTAACCGTTAAGATGACTGGAAAAGTGATATGGATCCAGAATCCGTGGGTCTCATCCAAGTTTTGGAGCGTATTGCTGTAAGCTGGTGCAGCCGGGTCATGCTGCTGCCAGGTCTGGGTAGCCCCGTCCCAGGCATAGACCCGGTCGTAGCTGCCGGCAATAGAGGCAAGCACCCCATCGATGGAAGTGTCCGCTGGCTGGAGATTGAAGGATACCAGGTTCCAGCCTGGGACCAGGGGAATGTGGTGAGATGTGGGTGAGGGTGGTTGAACCTCAACGGTAGCCCAATCATATTCAATCAAAAATGGGGCACCATTGCACTGTGTCATCACCCACTCAACACGGTCATTGCTGGTGCCGAGTTTGAAGTTGGCGAAGGTTCCGCTCCCCATGCTCACTGGCTCTGACCAGTTGCTGCCATCATAATGGCGCATGTACTGCTTCTTGTGCTGCACACCGTACAGCGCTGACTCTTCATGCTCCTCGTACATCAGCCAGGCCTGGCCGTCCTCCGCCTGGGTGATGGTAGGCCATTTATAGCTATAGACGATCGAATTAAGCGGATTTGCAGGATCAGATTCTGAGTAGCCTGTTTCAAGCTCTAAATAGCTATCATTAAGACCGCCCCACCCATCACCATCGTTGCGGCGGAAATACATGTTTGTACCAACTTCGTATCCCATGTACATGCGATCGCCGACTCCCGCCAATGAAATGCCATACTCGGCGGAGGTTAGCGCCATGTAAGACGAAATCTGATTTCCAGTGCTCCAGGTTACGCCGCCATCTGTGGATTCGCTTGTGTACATGTAGTAGTAAAAAAAGATATTCGCCAGGTTTGTAACCGTCCGGCTGACAACATATATATTCTGCCCATGGGCATGCAGGGTGGCATAGCGCGTTTTCGAGGTTGTTCCAGATGGGTTGAAAATATTAATATTTTCCCAGCTGGCACCCTGATCCCCGGAAGCGATGTAGTAGAGATCCGAGGTGCCTTCCGGGACGTGATCCAGGCTGGAGGCGATTACATGCAGGCGCCCGTTGGTTGGGTCCAGGAAGAGGTCCGGTCGAACAGTGTGATAGGTGCCGCCCATGATGGGTACCGCGGTCTCCCAGTCGCCATCCGGCAGCTGCTTGCGGGTGAATAATATTTGATAGTATGTGTTTGCCTCGGGTCCTGTTTTGCTGGGTATAGCGGCGAACAGGTATTGGCCGTCGGTCGCCAGGGCTGGGTGATAAGTCTCATTTGGGCTGCTGAAAACATCTTCCTGCAGGTTCCAGGTTGCGCCGTCGTCAGTTGAATTTGCGTAACGGATGCGGTAATTAGGCCCCTGCTCTTTCGTGTGCCAGATCATGTGCAGGGTGTCAGGATCACCCTGCACCCGCACCAGCTTGCGCGCATGCGCGTAACCGGTTGCAGTGTCGTCGGCTGAGAAGAGACCATCCGGCGGGGTGGTTGGAGAAAAGTCCGCGTTTACCGCCCGCAGGGCGTCGATTCGCCCGTGCCCGAAAGCATCATCAAATCCAGGTGGGCCGAGATCGACCGCACTGTCTTCGATAATCGCCCTCACTTCAAGATTGGTGCGGTTTGGATCCTGGGAGAAGAGCAGCCCGGCCAGGCCGGTGACATGCGGCGCGGAAAGCGAAGTGCCGTTGTAGTATCCGTACCCGTTATCCTGGTTGGTGATATCGGCCACAACGACCCCTTCCCCAGGTGCAGATACAGAGATAAACTCCGGGGAGTAATTCGAGAAGCAGGAATGATAATCTTCTTCACCAGTGGAAGCAACCGCCATCGCTTCTGGATAGGCGGCCGGATAAAACAAGGTCTTGATACCATTGTTACCAGCAGCAGCCACGACAACTGCGCCTGCAGTCCAGGCATCAGCTACCGCAAGACCCAAGGTGTCTGCAGTTGCGGTTGCACCCAGGCTTAAATTGATTACTTTCGCGCCTGATTGGGCCGCATAGAGGATCCCATCTGCGACAATATCCAAACTGCCACTCCCGGTTGAATCCAAAACCTTCACCCCGACCAGCTGGCACCAGGGGCATACCCCAGCGATGCCAATCCCGTTATTCTCTGCCGCGGCTACGCCGGATACTGCAGTGCCGTGCATCTGGTCGTCAAGCGGGTCATTATCATTATTAACAAAATCCCAGCCCTGCCAATCATCGATATAGCCATTGCCATCATCATCCAACCCATTAGAGCGTTTGTCAGCTCCCAGATCATCCAAGCCAATCTCGCCAGGATTTTCCCACACATTGTTGGACAGATCAGGATGGTTCGGGGTAATGCCGGTATCAACGATCGCTAGCAGCGGCTTGAACGGGTCTGCACCAAACGTAGACCAGGCAGATGGCGCGGCGATCTTATCAAGAGCCCATTGATCATATTCATCAACGATTATTTCGGTGGGAGCCTGAGCACTTAGAATATAGTTTGGTTCAGCAAATTCAATCCCCGGTCGCTGGCTGAAGCGATCTACTGCTTGCTGGACTGATAAACCCTGGGGCAGTGCAACCAGCTGCACTCCGATAGCAGGCAGTGTTTTTTTGTGGACCACACCCATTTCAGCCATTCTGTTCGCAGCTTGGGGTGGCGTTATTCCCGGTGTAAAACGGATCAGCACTTCACCAGGTACATGAGGTGGAAGTTCTTCCAATTTTTTCTCTGATTGTGTAGGGCTTTGTGCTAGTGTGGAGGTTGCCGGGAAAAATGTAAGCAATACCAGGCATAATATCAGGAATATTTTGTTCGCCATGTTCCCCTCCAAGAGCTTTTTTCAACTTCAAATATCGCAGTCAGATCCTTCGTCCTCCCGGGAGAAAGGAGCGATTCCGCTTGTCAATCAGGATTCCTTAAATTCCGTATTCCAGCTCACTGCCTAATCGAATCGGATCGAGCAGTCCTGGAATTAATCCAATTTCATTGTAGCAGATTAAATATCCGATTGAAATTAATTTGGTCCAAAAATATCCAAATAAAATTGAAAGGAAAAGATGATGAGTTATAGGGAAAGGTGAAACTTCTTTTGCGAGATATGAATTTGTTGTATGGAAATCGCGGCTCTCGGCGGTCAACTTGAAGGAGAACTGCGGAATTTTACGATCCTGAGCTGGACCTACCATGTGCTGTGCGGTCAACCACTACCTGGTAGACGTTGTGGACAGCATCAGCAAAAATTTCCGCTACGTAGTGATCGTCAACCAAGCGGGCATGGAGCATCTCAGCCGCCGTACATCGCGCGACCTTGACCATCTTTTGATCGTGACCGATCCCACACCCAGAGAGGCCTGGTCGCAACCCAGCGCATCACTGATTTACGCAACGAGCTCGATATCCGGGTTGAAAACGCTTATTTGATCGTCAACCGGCTCAAAGGGGATATGCCCCCGGCGCTGGATAAAGCCATTCAACAGCTGCCGATTCCCTTGCTTGGTACAGTGCCATCCGACACCGACCTGATGGATTTCGAGTTTAGCGGCCGGCGGTTGGTTGAGCTGGGAGATGACCTAAAAGAATACTACGCCAAGATGTCTGAAGGGATGGAAGAAGTCATCCACCATTTGATCGAGAACCTGATAAATTTCGTGCAGTCCAGGGAATATGTCAGGATCGCCAAGAAGTTTGATAAGAAGGTTAATGGGGATAACTCCCCATAAGAGCTCTCCCCGTAGGAGATCTCCCGGTTCCCCGGGACAGGTTCCCGCAGGAGCCCTCCCGGCGGGAGCCCCGCAAACGAATGAGGGACAGGCTGCACAGGAGTGGGTATAAACCTCGCTGAAAAACCTCCCGCAAGGATACGGGTGAATGTGCAAGGTTTGGAATAGGAAATATGATTTCTGAAGCTGAGCTGCGCCACCGGACTGCCCCCCTCTTCATGAGTTAGCACTTATTGTCAACCTGTCGTTATACCTCTCCCTTCAGCATTCCTAATAGATGGTCGAGCAGGTCTTCCCCCGCCATGCGCAGCGCGCTGTGCTCGAGCCTGTTGGTCAACCAGATGCGAGTCCCTTTGATCAGATGGGCTGTCTCCTCTGAGAACCGCCTCTCCACATACA
>JAUWLJ010000162.1 GCA_030613705.1 Chloroflexota bacterium | reverse complement strand
ATTCAACTCAGGATATAATTGCCGTGGATTTTCCCCAGCTATGGAGAGAGTGCCATGAAAATAATCATTGAAATATTGGTCGGATTGATCGTTTTAGTGCTTATCTTATGGATCGGGTTGAAGATCAAACCAGGACCCTTCGCACCACTTCCTGTTCAGGACTCTGAGCTAAATACGATCACCCTGCCAGAGAATTTGCCGCCCCCGGTGGAGCGCTTCTACCGAACGATTTTTGGCGACCGGGTTCCGGTCATTGAATCGGCAGTCATCTCGGGTAGAGCAAAGATGCGCATGTTCGGAGTCAGCCTTCCCGCGCGCTTCCGCTTCATCCATAATGCCGGGGTGGACTACCGTCATTACATCGAAGTAACCCTTTTTGGATTTCCAATCATGAAGGTCAACGAGTTCTACCTGGATGGAAAAAGTCGTCTGGAGCTGCCATTTGGCGTGACGGAAGGCGAGCCGAAGGTCAACCAGGCCGCCAATTTGGGATTATGGGCAGAATCTGTCTGGCTGCCCTCAATTTTTATCACCGATCCGAGGGTCAGATGGGATCCAGTAGACGAGTCCACCGCTCTTCTGCGAGTCCCC
This sequence comes from Chloroflexota bacterium, assembly GCA_030613705.1. Lineage (GTDB taxonomy): Bacteria > Chloroflexota > Anaerolineae > Anaerolineales > UBA4823 > PFL25. The sequence goes on along the minus strand of JAUWLJ010000162.1, from coordinate 5,009 downwards.
TATGGTGATAACCAGGAAACCTTCGTGGTGCGTTTTGATACACACACAGGACTGCTAAGTTACACAGAATCAATGCGCTATAAAAATGCCGCTGATGAATTCAAAACGCTTTGGATCAACGAGGCTCAAAAATGGGGTGATATGGATGGGGAGCTCACTATGATAATTGGCGCGATCACCTGGATGGACGAAGGCATCCCTTGGGCAGTGTTTAGTGTAGATGAAGTGGTTTACAACGTGGATGTGGGGGAATATATCCGGAAAAGAGGTCCATGATTATCGATCGGAAAATTAAGAAGAATGTCACTCGCATATTATGAACAAATATTTGGTAATCAACGTGAATTTGGATAAGATAGTAATAATTTCTACATCATCAAGTTCACCTAGAAATTATTGGGAAGGATAAGGAGGAGATTATGGATCAAGCGGTTCAAGATTTCATCGATGGCAATCGAATCGCATTAGTTGGAATGTCGCGCAGTGGGAAAAAATTCGGCAACATGGCTTCTAAGGAGCTCAAGGAACGTGGTTACCAGGTATGTCCAGTCCACCCAGAGGTTGAGCAGATCGATGGAGAACGCTGCTATGCAAGCTTAGCTTCTATTGAAGGCGGTGTTGACGGTGTTCTGGTGATCGTGCCTCCTGAACGATCCGCCCAGGTGCTGAAAGATGCGGCTGATGCTGGGATTCGCAATGTCTGGCTGCAGCAGGGCGCTGAATCACCTGAAATTCTGGCATTGGGGGAGGAATTAGACCTCAACCTGGTAAGCAAGAAATGCATCCTGATGTACGCCCCCCCTGTAGGTTCATTCCACGGCATTCACCGCTTCTTCGTCAAGCTGTTTGGTAAGTTGTAAAGCCGCTAAGTTTCACTACCCAATTAAACAGCGAGAACCAATACCGCCATAATTCCTGGCTGGAATGGCGGTATTTGTAAGAGGTGCGACGCACCTACATTAATGTACTCTTGGAGTTATCAATGATTATTGCGAGGGTTATAATTGTCAATAATATCTGCAATTGGATTGCAATGCAGGACAATTAAATTCGTTTGGACTTTATTGGAGGCAGTTAGAATGAACCTGATCTCAAGAGAAGAACTCAAGGAGAGAATCGATCGGGGCGATGATTTTAAATTGGTATTCGTGCTAGGAGAATGGCATTACCGGGCAAAACACATCCCAGGTTCCATGCACATTGACACCCCAGAGAAAGGCATCGAGAAGCTGAACAAAGACGATGATATTGTCGTTTATTGCTCCAATACAACTTGTGTTGCCAGCTTATATGCCTATAATCTGCTTGAGGGAAACGGCTATCAAAACATTCGCAGGTATGCTGGCGGTATACAGGATTGGGAAGAGGCGGGCTACCCCCTGGAAGGAGAGATGGTGAGCCCAAATTAATCGCAGTGGAGCTTTATCCACATAGATCGATTACCAATTGATTATTAGTGTTTAAATCGATACGGATGGGCTTTCGGGTGGTATTACTTGGTTTATCCAACAGGCTGGTATAAGAAGTTAAGACTGGCTTGGAACTCACCGGGGGATAATCAGGTTTCGGATAAAGATTGGAACAACTCAATACATTGTTTACAGGAATGAAGAACTTGCAATGAGCGAGATTTAAGCTTAATCAGCTCACAAATCTTCTGATTCTGAGTGTTCGCTTACAGGGAAACTGTTTAATGCCTCCCGAATCGTTTTACTCAATTCCCGCGCCCGTTTGGGGGCATCTCCCAGATACTGACTGGCGTCTAAAAGCTCCCGCAGCTTATCCGCGGTCAGGTATTCCAAGAAATCTGGTTCTCGAGGGATCAGCTCACTAAGCGGATTCCCCTGCCCTTTATTAACTGATGCCCAGGCATTCATAGCCAGTTCCCGCAAACGCTCGTGCATCATCTGTCGATCAGCGCCAGCTTTGCCCAACGCCATCAAGACTCGTTCAGTGCCGGCAAACGGTGCATACATCGAAAGATTCCGCTCGATGGCGTTTTCATCTACTATAAGTCCATCTACAATGTGGCTGGTTACCTCGATCAATTCATCAGCGATCAAGAAAGCCTCCGGAAGCATAGACCGCCGATTGGCAGAATCATCCAATGTCCTCTCCAGGGCAGAAAGGGCGGCATTATCCCATGCCTGCCGCGGCAGCTGAGCTAATGAACGAGCCAGGGAATCGATCTTTTCAGCGTTGATCGGGTTGCGTTTGAACGGCATTGCAGATGAACCGACCTGCTTTCCACCAAAGGGCTCCGCCAGCTCTCCAAAGGATGGAGATTGGAGAATCCGCAGGTCTAAGGCAAACTTATGCAGAGAACTGCCCAGACCCGCCAAGGCGCACATAACGCGATAATCCTGCTTGCGGGGGTACACCTGCGTTGTCACCGGATAAAAAGGTAGTTTCAGCTGCATGGCGAGTCTTGCTTCGAACTCAGCCAGGTTATCTCGTCCGATCAGTTCTGCATAGGATGCTCCAGTGCCCACGGCGCCCTTGAATCCCTTGCCGCGCAAACTCCTGCAAGCCCGGCGCAGGTCATCCCAGTCCATAAAAAGATCCTGGGAATAAATAGACAGACGATAGCCTAAGGTTGTCGGCTCTGCCGGTTGCAGGTGAGTAAATGCCATCAAAGGCAGTTCAGCCCACTTATCTACTGCATCGACAAAGGCGAGCAGCAATCCACGAAGTTTTTCTATGATCAATTCGAAAGCCTGGCGAGTGCGCAACACATCCGCGTTATCTTCGATATCCGCTGAAGTGGCTCCCAAATGCAGTGCACCACCACCAATGGGGGCACTCTCCGCAAAAGTTTTTAATTCCGCCATCAGATCGTGATGGATCTTTTTTTCTAACGCGAACGCACGAGGAATATCAACATTGGCGATATGCTCCCGCAGATCAGCAACCTGCTCGACCGATACGAGTCCAAATTCAGATTGGACTTCCGCTAAGGTCACCCAAATCATCCGCCACATCCGACGCTTGTAAACCTCACTCCATAAATGGCGCATCTCATTTGAACCGTATCGCCAGGAATACGGAGAGAGATAAATATCATGACCATCCATACTCACCTATCCTTTCTCGATCACCAATAGTATTATACTGATAGCATCATCAGGATGAAAGCAATCCACAGCCCAGTATGCGAATCTGTAATTTGCGTAAACCCTGGATGGTGGCTATAATCAAAATAGCCAGCTTACCCTGTTCTGTATCTAAATCAGTCCTCGGGGCTTGATCGGTTATCGCAAATTAAGACTTGTAACCTTAGGTTCCGGAGTTGACCAACTATCAGGTGCAACAGAGATATGATCGCAAATCAGAACATAGATTCCGAAGGCTTATCCTTAAAAAAAGGCACCCGCTTATCTGATCGCTACTTGATCCAGAGTACGATCAGCGCCAGCTTGAACAGCGCAGTATACCAGGCGCGTGATCTGCATTTCCCTAATGTTGTTAAGCTGGTCGTGGTGAAAGAATTCCGCAATCCGTCTCCAGATCCACAAGTGAGGGGGGCTAAAGTCCAGAACTTTGAACGCCAGGCAAATCTTTTAGCCACCCTTTCTCATCCGTCTATCCCTGGGATCTTAGACTATTTTACCTATGAGAGAAACTCTTATTTGATCCTTGAATTCGTCCATGGTCAGACCTTAGCCTCTATCTTAGAAGAGTCAACTGGACACCTCCACCAGGAGCAAGTCATTCAATGGACAATTGGATTATGCGAAGTGCTGCAGTATTTGCATTCTCACAAACCCGAGGCGATCATTGTCCGCAATCTAAACTCTTCAAATATCATCCTCGACCAGCACAACCATTTAATGTTGGTCAATTTTGGAATCGCACTCACCTTTCAGAATGAAGTTGAGGGGGTAATGATTGGTACCCAAGGGTATTCAGCTCCGGAGTTAGATCAGGGTGAAGAGAGTATTTTGGTAGATATTTATTCGTTGGGAGCATGCATGCGCCACATGCTAACACAACAGAATCCCAATAAGGAAACCCCATTTTCCTTCGCCCAGCGACCTATTCAAGAGATCAATCCCCAGGTATCTCTTGAGATGGAAAGCATCGTAAACAAAGCGCTTCAGATTGACCCTGCAGATCGTTATCAAAGCGCTGAGGAGATGAAAAGGGCTTTGCTGGAAGTCATTGGCAGGTCCGATTCCAGACATCTTTCGCCACAATTTGACCCGGTAAGTCCTATACCAGATAACACTATCCAGCCTATCTGGACGTTTAGTTGTGCTGACGAAATTCGCGGTTCAGCCCAATACGCCCGCGGGATCGTATATTTTGGATCATACGATAATCATCTGTATGCAGTCAGCGCCGAATCGGGAAAACCGGTTTGGAAATACCAGACAGACGGAGGCATCGTCAGCCGTCCAGCTGTTATGAGTGATTCTGTGTTTATCGGATCTGAAGACCATCGCCTGCATGTCGTCTCTGCACGTTCAGGCTCTTTACAATGGACTTATTACACAAAAGGACCGGTGCGTTCTTCGCCATCCATTGCTCACGGTCATATTTTCATCGGCTCCGACGATTTGTCGTTACATGCCATCAATATCAACGGTGGACGAGGTATCTGGCAAACAGAAACCATCGCTGAAATCCGCTCAACCCCTTATGTGACCCAGGAGAAAGTTTATGCGGGAAATGAAGCAGGAGAATTTTACTGCATGGACTTCAGAGGTGGAATCAAATGGCGTTTTAAAGCCAAACGAGCGATCACTTCATCGGCGATAGTCGCAGACAACCTGGTAATATTTAGCTCCTTAGATTCTTACCTTTACGCTTTGGATGCCAAATCAGGGTATTTAGTCTGGCGCTTTAAGATGGATAAAGGGTCGATCTCATCACCTTGTGTTGCGGATGGATTGGTTTATGTCGGGTCTATCGATGGTAATATATATTGCGTCAATATGAACAAGGCTAAAGAAGTGTGGCGTTACCAGACCGAGCACCAGGTAACAGGTTCTCCAATTGTCCTTGAA
>JAUWLJ010000238.1 GCA_030613705.1 Chloroflexota bacterium | reverse complement strand
ATAAGGTTAAATATTGTTTAGAAATTATACCAAATAGTAGAATACATGTTCTGTTTTGATGCCCTACTTGTGACTAGTATTTATATCGCCACTCTGTGATTTTCGAGAAGTAAATCTCGTGTTCGATTAATTTCCTCCTCTCTTCGTTCATCTGGCCATTGTAATTCCCTGCCCACAATATCTGCGATCTCAGCGACTAATCTGTGTGACAATAATCCCATTTTTGCCAGTATCGAACGTCGCAGGAGATAATCATCCAAATGGACTACTTTCTCTTCCTGGGTAATGAATTGAATTTCCCTTTGACTGTAATCCGACAGGTTATCTAAAGGGGCATCTGGTCCTCTGACTATAAAATCAATAAACCCCTCAGCTCTTGTGCCATAGCGCCCGAATAGGATCTTGATCCTATCAGGGGATAACCCAGTTCTAATGAATTGATTCTCAATCCAATGATCATAAGATTGACCAGCATTCGGGAAATCTTTTCCACCACCAATCGGTAGATCGAAAGTGCTGATTTCTCGATTTCGATGGAGATCTTTGAGTGTCAAGTCAGTGATTTTCTCGGAGAAGGCTCTGAATGAGGTCCATTTACCACCAATTAAATTGTAGATAGGGAAATTAAATCCATTGTTTTCTGAAATAATCTCAATACTGTGATCACGACTGATCTGCCCAGTAGATTTTGACTCGCTTGCTGGAAGAGGCCGGACTCCTGAGAAGCGAAATATAATTTGATTGTGATCGATATCGATATCCGGGAAAACGATACTCACCATATCAATGAAATACTTAATCTCCTCATCGCTGCATCGAGCTCGATCAGGATCGTCTATGGGAAGATCTGAGGTACCAATCATGACTTTGTCTAAAAAGGGGAAGATCAAAACGATGCGACCATCCTTGTTCTCGAAGAAGAACTCATTCTCTCCTATGGCTGTCCGCAGCTCTGGGTTATCGATAATTAAATGAGAACCTTTGGTGCCACCAATGAATTGAGTAATTACTCCCATATTCTTGTTTGTGAAATCAATCCAGGGTCCACTCGCATTGATAACGATTTTTGGTTGCACAGTAAGGACCTCACCATTTAGCTGGTCTCGTAGTTCTACAGAGTCACGTGCTGCCCCTTCAACAGCAAGATAATTCACTGCATGCGAATTTGGATTGGCTTCTTCGCCATCAATTAACAATTCGACGCAAAGACGTTCCGGCGATGTCATCGACCCATCGAAATATCTGGCCGTGTATTTAACATGAGGATTGATCTTGGAAAACATCTTCTGGGTTTCTTCCTGGGAGAAGAAATTATGCTTCGGAACAGTTCTTTGGTTGCGGGTATAAAAATCATAAAGAATCAGCCCGCTTTTGATCACTATCGCTCCACGCTCTGCTGGTTTATTATGTATTCCCAAGAATTTTATGGGCGCATTCAGTAATCCGGAAAATAAATTGAAGATCGGAATAATGGTGGAAAGGGGTTTTACAAGATGTGGAGCATTCACAAGGAGACGATTGCGTTCTTGAACAGCTTCTCGTACTAAACGAAATTCCCCGTTTTCCAGGTAACGAATGCCACCATGGATCATGTGTGAAGAGGCTGCACTCGTACCTGAGCAAAAATCACCTTTATCAACTATAAGTGTATCTACACCTTGAAGGGCGAGATCACGGAAGGTACTGATGCCATTGATGCCAGCTCCAATTATAAGAACGGATACTTGTGGTTTCTGGCGATAATGATCCAGAATTTCTTGTCGTGTATTCATGTCATCAAATTAGTGCTTGAAATCAAGATCATCACTCTATCCAATCAAAGGTACGAGTGACTGCTTTCTTCCAGCCAGCGTATAAGACCTTTTGAGTTTCTGAATCCATATTGGGTTGCCAGACCTTATCCTGCTCCCAATTGGCGCGGAGATCGTCAGTGTCATCCCACAAGCCGATTGCTAATCCGGCAGCATATGCAGCTCCCAAGGCTGTTGTTTCGGAAACCTTTGGGCGCACAACTGGAACACCAAGGATATCAGCCTGGAATTGCATTAACAATTCATTGACCACCATCCCTCCATCAACTTTTAGCTGGGAGAGATTTACACCTGAATCTGACTGCATGGCTTCCAGGACTTCGCGTGACTGGAATGCAGCGGCTTCGAGGGCAGCGCGGGCGATATGACCCTTATTTGCAAATCGAGTGAGTCCTGCTATCACCCCCCTCGCATCGGATCGCCAATACGGGGCAAAAAGCCCAGAGAATGCAGGCACAAAGTACACGCCACCATTGTCAGAAACACTACGGGCGAGCTCTTCCACCTCTGATGAATTTTGGATCAAACCCAGATTATCGCGCAGCCATTGGATTAATGCACCTGTGATCGCTACAGAACCTTCAAGAGCGTAGATTGGTGGACTTTCGCCAAGCTGGTATGCTACGGTTGTCAATAAACCGCTCTTTGAAGGAACAATATCTCGACCAGTGTTGAGCAGCATGAAGCATCCAGTGCCATAGGTATTTTTTGTTTCTCCAGGCAGGAAGCAAGCCTGGCCGACGAGTGCAGCTTGCTGATCGCCAAGATCGCCACAAACCGGAACCGCAGCTCCGAAAGGGCCATCTTGGGAGGTGCTTCCCCAGGTCTGTGAATCGCTGGAAGGCACAATCCTGGGCAGCATTTGTCGTGGAATGCCAAGTGTCGTAAGGAGTTCTGCGTCCCAATCCAGTGTTTTTAAGTTCATGAGCAAGGTCCGGCTGGCGTTGGTCACATCAGTTACGTGCGAACCGCCATTGGGTCCGCCCGTTAGCCACCATATTATCCAGGTATCGATATTGCCGAATAATGCATTTCCAAGATCTACATCGGCCATCGCGCCGTTGATATTCTCCAGAATCCATTTTATTTTTGGACCAGAAAAATAGGTCGCTAAGGGCAAACCGGTTTGATCACGGAAGCGATCCAGGCCGCCATCTTCCGCCAGATCATCACAGATTTGTTTTGTACGTGTATCTTGCCAGACAATAGCGTTTCCATAAGGCTGCCCGGTTTGCTTATCCCAGATGAGGGTTGTCTCCCTTTGGTTGGTGACACCTATGGCGAGGATGTCTCTTGGATTGATATCACCCTTGGCCAACGAGCGACGAATCACATCTTGGGTGCACTCCCAGATTTCAAGCGGATCGTGTTCTACCCAGCCCGGTTGGGGGTAAATCTGGGAGTGTTCTTTTTGGGCAGCGCTGATGACCTGACCGTGATGGTCGAACAACATACAGCGGGTGCTGGTTGTTCCCTGGTCGATTGCGGCGATGTATTCTGGCATGAATTTCTATCCTATTTCGCTAGTTTTGCGGAACCATCAGGGTGTAACTTAACTAGATTTTCAAATGGTGTCGTTCAAATTTGGATCGCATTTCCTGAATTTTAACAGTAAATACAATTAACAGATAAAATTCCTTCGGAAACCATAATCCAAAGTAAATGTATGACGCGATAGAGGGTAAAATTGGCATTGATATGTATGAGTCTAGGATGGTGGCATTCAACGAATCTTGTCTATTCAATAGCAGGTGATCAGTGAAACTCTTTAACACACTATCGAAAAAAGTCGAAATGTTTACGCCGCGCGGGGATGAAGTCTCTATTTACGTATGCGGAATTACCCCCTATGATACTACTCACCTTGGGCATGCATTTACTTATACATCCGTCGATATTTTGATTCGTTACCTGGAGAGTAAAGGTCTTTCCGTGGTCTACGTGCAAAATGTCACAGACATTGATGATGATATATTGCGTAAAGCGAAGGAAGTTGGTGAAGATTGGTTAGCTGTTGGCAACCGCTGGACGGTGCATTTCATCGAGGATATGCAAGCGCTGAATGTACGGGCGCCGGATTTCTACCCCCGGGCGACGGATGCCATTCCTGAGATCGTCGAATGGGTTCAAAGATTACTGGAAGCTGGTGTGGCATATGAATCTGGTGGTAATGTCTACTATGATGTGAATGCATGGTCCGATTTCGGTGAGCTGAGCTCGATCCCACGACCGGAGATGCTGCCGATCGCCAACGAGCGCGGCAACCATCCCGATGATCCGGCTAAAAATAACCCACTGGACTTTGTGCTTTGGCAGGCAATGGCACCTGGTGAACCTGCCTGGGATAGCCCCTGGGGTAAAGGGCGCCCGGGTTGGCACATTGAGTGCTCGACTTTATCAACTAAATACTTGGGGGAGACGACCGATATTCACAGCGGCGGGGCAGATTTGTGCTTTCCCCACCATGAGTGCGAGATTGCCCAGGTGGAGCCAGTCACAAGCGAACACCCTTTTGTGCGTTA
>JAUWLJ010000153.1 GCA_030613705.1 Chloroflexota bacterium | reverse complement strand
ACGGCGTTATCACAGTCGAAGAATCGAAAGGTTTGGAATTTGAAACCGAATACGTTGAAGGTATGCAGTTCGATCGCGGTTACATTTCTCCTTATTTCATCACCAATCCTGAATCAATGGAAGCTGATGTTGAGGAACCCTACATTTTGGTTCATGATAAGAAGATCTCGGCTGCCACCGATATCGTCCCTGTGCTTGAAAAAATGGTCCAGGTTGGCAAGCGCGAACTGGTGATCATCGCCGAGGATATTGACGGTGAAGCGCTGGCGACCTTGGTGCTTAACAAGCTGCGGGGTATGCTCAACGTCGTGGCCGTCAAAGCTCCTGGCTTTGGTGATCGCCGTAAAGCAATGCTGCAAGATATCGCAATTCTGACCGGCGCTACAGTGATCGCCGAGGAGACCGGTCGCAAGCTGGAGAGCACCGAAATCACCGATCTCGGTCGCGCGGAAAAAATCGTTGTCACCAAAGATGACACCACCATTGTAGGTGGGCATGGTGAATCAGCAGAGATCAAAGGCCGTATTGATCAAATTCGGGTCGAGATCGATAAGAGCACCAGCGATTACGATAGTGAGAAGCTGCAAGAACGGCTCGCTAAACTTTCTGGCGGCGTGGCAATTATTCGCGTTGGCGCAGCCACCGAAACTGAGCTCAAAGAGAAGAAACATCGTGTTGAAGATGCACTCTCTGCGACTCGAGCCGCTGTTGAAGATGGCATCGTCCCTGGTGGCGGTGTTGCACTGATCAATGCTATGGCCGCCCTGGACGATATGAAGATGGAGAGTGATGATGCCCAGGTTGGTGTTACCATTGTCCGCAAGGCTCTCGAAGCTCCCCTGCGCAAGATCGTTGAGAATTCTGGTAAGGATGGCGCGGTTGTCCTGCAGGAGGTCCGGCGGACACAGAAGTCTAAGAACAATCTCAACATTGGCTATAACGTGATCAGCGAGGAATACGTCGACATGGTCAAAGATGGTGTGATCGACCCGGCGAAAGTGACTCGCGGCGCATTGGAGAATGCAGCTTCAATCGCTGCCATGATCCTGACAACTGAAGCCCTGGTTACAGATGTCCCCGAGAAGGAAGGACTGCCTGCTGCACCACCGATGCCGGAATACTAACCTATAGCTAATTGATTTTTATTCCAATCAAGGCGAGGCCTGGCCGAGCTCAATACGGTCTGCCTCGCCCTTTTCTTTTGACAAAGTGATGGAGCCATGCTAAAATGGCTCCTGATATCGAGTTCGACACTCGGCCGGATCCCCGGCCTGCTATTCAATACCGCATACCATGTAGAACAACATCTTCCTGGATATCGGACAGAAATTGCAAGCCCCGGTCGGTGAATCCTGCTGGGGCATTTTTTGTAATTATTGTTGAACATCATTTTCAACAAAATATATTTCAATCCACTTTTATCCAGATAAGATATCTGTGATGGAGGTGGTTGTAGATGAGGAAAAAATAATAATGAGTAATAAGAAATTTCGAATTGTCCCTCTAGGTGGTCTAGGGGAAGTCGGAAAAAACATGATCCTTTATGAATACGGGGATAACATTCTCGTAGTAGATACAGGTATCATGTTTCCCGAGAACGACATGCTGGGAATTGATTACATCCTCCCAGATTTCAATTATCTGCTGGAAAAGCGGCATTTAGTGCGCGGCATCATCATTACCCATGGGCATGAGGATCATACGGGCGCTATCCGTCACGTGATGGAGGAGATCCAGGCACCCATTTATGCCACATCATTGACCAGGGGTTTGCTGGAAGTCAAGCTCGCCCGAGGAGGAATGCTCAATCGCACGGTTCTTAACACTGTGAAGGCTGGTGACCAAGTTCAAATTGGTCCCTTCGAGGTTGAATTCTTCCATGTCTGCCACTCAATACCCGATGGTGTCGGATTGGGGATCACAACTCCCGCAGGCTTGGTTGTTCATTCCGGTGATTACAAATTTGATCACACTCCAGTGGATGGCTGGCCGACTGATTACGCAAAGTTAGGTGAGTTTTCCGGTCGGGGAGTGTTGGCATTGTTGGCTGATTCGACCAATGCTGATAAACCCGGCTGGACACCTTCTGAACGAGTGATCGATCCAGCTTTCGATCAGGTATTCAGCAAAGCCGAAGGTAGAATCATTATCGCCAGCTTCGCTTCTTTAATTTCACGCATGCAGCAAGTTGTAAATGCAGCTCAACGTCACAACCGAAAAGTGGCATTCGCGGGAATCAGCATGGTCGAGAACGCGAAAATGGCGCAAAAACTAGGTTACTTGAAGATCCCTGAGGGACTGCAGGTGAATATCGACACAGCCCTGAAGATGAACCCGGCACAAGTTGTGCTCATGTCAACGGGAACTCAAGGGGAACCATCTTCTATTCTTGGCCGTCTTTCTACCGGCACGAACCGCCAGTTTGATATTATCCCTGGCGACACGGTGGTTCTCTCCTCCCACCCGATCCCGGGGAACGAGGAAAGCATTTACCGGACTATCAACCGCATGTTCCGTAGAGGGGCGAACGTGATCTATGAACCGATCGCCCCTGTCCATGTATCCGGGCATGCCAGCCAGGAAGAGATGAAGTTGTTGATCCATTTGGTCAAACCGAAATACTTCATTCCTATCCACGGCGAACTACGTCATTTGAAACAGCATGCCACGATAGCTCAAGAGTTAGGTATAGCAGAGGAGAACATCGCGGTGATCGAAAATGGGCAGGTGGTTGAATTTGAAAATGGGAATTTGAGTTTAGGCGATCGTGTACCTGGTGGTTATGTTTTCGTTGATGGTTCACGAGTCGGTGAAGTTGGCCCGAGCGTAGTCCGCGAGCGGGAAGCATTAGCCAGGGATGGGATCGTGGTCATCAGCCTGGTTCTGGAGAAGAGCAGCGGTCGCCTTATCGAGGAACCCGAGATCATCACACGCGGATTTATTTACAAGCGGGATGCCAAGAATTTGTTAGCAGACGCTAGAAACCAGATCACTGATACTATCAACCGGGGGAATGGGAATATCCAGAACGATATTGAGCAATCTATCAGGGCCTTCTTTTACAATGAAACCAAGCGTCGGCCGATGGTTTTTGTCACAATCAATCGCCTATAATCTTGGTTTGTCATGTTCATAACGAGACGGCAAGAACTTGCCGTCTCGTTTCCTTTGTGCAGCTTATTTTTGAGGTGCTGGAAGCGATCGTTTTCATTGTTGGGGCAAAAACCGGCGCTTACAACCAATCCCAGGTGTCATCCTTGCATCCATATTTGCCGTGCAAAGGCACAAACTCCACCGCGACAGTCTGTTGATGTCGAAAATTCTTGCCTTCCCGGTGCCAGCTTTCCAGGTATTGACCCATCCTGCCCCCAACTGGAATAACCAAGCGACCTCCATCAGCGAGCTGATCGAGGAGCGGTTTGGGGACTTTGGGTGCAGCAGCCGTAGTGAGGATGGCATTATATGGGGCGTTCTCCAGCCAACCTCGCGTGCCATCCCCTATATGTACAGTAATATTCTTGATATTGAGATTGTTAATAGATTTGAGCGCTCGTTTGGCTAAATTTTCGTGACGCTCAACAGTATGTACTTCTCTAGCTACCAAAGACAACACAGCTGCCTGGTACCCAGAACCGGTGCCGATTTCCAACACGGATTCTTGGCCCTCAAGAGCAAGCATCTGGGTCATTAAAGCGACAATATATGGCTGAGATATGGTCTGGTTTTGACCGATTGGCAATGGGCAATCACTATAAGCCAGATGGCGGTGTTCTTCAGGGACGAAGAGATGGCGAGGCACCTGGCGCATAGCTTCTAAGACGCGCTTGTCCGTGATATCGCGGCTCAGCAATTGCTCATCCACCATACGCTGGCGCTCAGACTCGTAATTTACTTCTTTGTCCATCGGTTTTGTTCTTCAATAATCCCCTTCGATTATATCCCAGACATACAGAACAAATTCGCCTTATGACCACGCATTTATGAGGCCTTGCCAAAAGGAATCTCTTTCTCCTGGTATAAATGGCTTATATAAGTTAAGGCGGTCGGCGATATCATGGTAACGTTCTTTCAGCGTCGCCGCAAGAGCGTTGGAGGAGGCTAATGACGTGAAGACAGCCAGCATATCATCACTGATGATCTCAGGCATCTCGGCCCATTTTCCACGCGCAGCCAAGGTAGACAAGTTTTCCGCCTGCTCCTTCCAACCATGCAGAGCCATCACTGGTCGGTAGGAAGGCGTTGAGGCATAAAAGGCGATCTGCTGGCGGGCAAATTCTCTTTCTTCCGGGTCGGAAATGATAAAAGCTGCCACAGATATCGATATTTCCTGCCGCTTACGACCAGTATTAATAGCTCCCGCTTCAATCGCCGGAAGGATCACTTCTGCCAAGTATTGGGGGCTGTGAAACGGATGCACGAGAAAACCATCGGCGACCTCCCCTGCCAGCCGAGCCATGCCTGAGTTTACTCCAGCGATATAGATCGGAATTTCAGAGTAACCAATCGGTCCGGGATTGAAGAAGGGTGACATCAATGTCAGCTTGTAATAATCCCCACGAAAGTTGAGCCTCTCTCCCGTCTGCCAGGTATGCCAGAGGGCACGCACGGCAGCGATCTGTTCCCGCAATTTATTCAAAGGCGAATCTGGCCAGGGCATACCAAACCTGCGTTCAATGTGGGCCTTAACCTGGGTCCCTAACCCCAAGATAAAACGCCCCTTGGAGGCTTGCGCAAGATCCCAGGCTGCGTAAGCCATCGTCGCGGGGCTGCGTGCAAATGATACAGCCACTGCTGTCCCATAATTTAAGCGCGTCGTGTGCTCCGCGACCAAGGCACCTGGTAAAAATGGGTTGTGGATAGTTTCTGAAGACCATAAGGCATTGAATCCCAACGCCTCCGCTTCAAGCGCGATGGATGGCACCTTCGAGAGAGGTGTGGGAGGTAAAGCAGCATCAAGCAGCATGGTCAACTTCTCGAAATATAGATGTCAATAGCTTCCGCCTCAAGCCAAAAAACAGGGAGAAGAGCGATGAAAACTCTTTCAGAGCTCAACTCAATAAATAGGCTATCAACCATTGTGTGGTGGCGATTAATGCCTCTGTGTGGGTGCGTTCATAATTGTGAGATGCATCCACACCAGGTCCGATCAGTGCAACCGCCACATCACCGCCAGCCCGCCAGTATGCTTCGCCATCAGAACCATAATACGAGTATATGTCCACTTTATGTGGAATCTGGAATTTTTCAGCCAATTGGCGCATTTTTTGGTTCAACCCATGGTGGTATGGACCGCCAGAATCTTTGACACATAACGTAGCGTGGAATTCATCTGAAGTTTGACCCTCACCCACCGCAGCCATATCTATGGCGACTAGCTCAGCCAGGTTTGCTGGGAACCCGGAAGCAGCTCCATGCCCAACTTCCTCATAATTACTGATGTGAAAAGTTGTTGTTTGGGCAGGCTGCAATCCAGCTTCGTGGATAGATTTGATCGCGGCGCAGATACAGGCAACACAGGCCTTATCGTCCAAATGGCGTGAGCGGATGAAGCCATTAACTACCTCCACTCGGGGATCAAATGCCACAAAATCCCCAACCTGTATCCCCAGATCACGGGTTTGATCAGCATCCGCCGTGCGTGCATCCAGGCGCACTTCAATATTGGAATCGTCCCGCTTCAAATCGTTGACCTGACTGCCATGGACATGCCCGGAAGCTTTGGTTAGCAAAATTGAGCCACGAAAACTTTCTCCTTGTGAGGTGAATACT
>JAUWLJ010000287.1 GCA_030613705.1 Chloroflexota bacterium | reverse complement strand
ACGCCGACATTATCCTTGGGGATGCCAAAGGCGTCTGCCGTCCGGAATAGGTTGTCCACATCGTCCTGGGTGATCAGCTCCACCAGCAAGATTTCTAATTGGTCGCCGTAATGTTCTTGCAGGGGAGGCAGAACTTCTTTGATCACATATTCGCAATGACCGCAGGTGCTTGACCAGAACATGAGCACCCGCACCACAGGCTGATCCTGTGCTTGCAGGTTTGATTTTGCCTGGACGACTGGTGTCTGCAGCCAGAGCAACCCCAATAGAATAATAAGAACGAACCAATGTTTTCTTTGTGCCATTTTTTTACCGTTGGTAAATAGGTTGCTTCTCAATCTGCAGGTGCCTGCTGTGGTGTCTCGTAGTAGCGCTTCCGTAAAGCGAATGCCACGTTCACCAGACCGATCATCATTGGGACTTCGATCAGCGGTCCGATCACAGCCGCAAAGGCCACGCCAGAGCCGATGCCGAAGACCGCCACCGCCACGGCGATCGCCAGCTCGAAGTTGTTGCTGGCGGCGGTGAAGGCAATGCTGGTTGTTTTGGCATAATTGGCTTTGATTTTATATCCCATCCAAAAGCTGACCAGGAACATGACCGCAAAATAAATGATCAACGGTATCGCAATGCGCACCACGTCCAAGGGAATCTGCACGATCAGGTTGCCTTTCAGGCTGAACATGACCACAATGGTGAAGAACAGCGCGATCAGAGTCAAAGGGCTGATGCGGGGTACGAACTCGCTCTCGTACCACTCTTTGCCTTTTGACCGGATCAGGATCAGGCGGGTGAGAAAACCCGCGATCATTGGGATTCCCAGGTAAATGAAAACGCTCTTGGCGATCTCTCCGATAGTGATATTCACCACGCTGCCCTGCAGACCCAGCAGCGGGGGTAATTTTGTGATGAATACCCAAGCGAAGATGCTGTAGAAAAACACCTGGAAGAGGCTGTTGAAGGCTACCAACCCGGCTGCATATTCTGCATCGCCTTTGGCCAGATCGTTCCAAACTATCACCATGGCGATACAGCGTGCCAAGCCAATCATGATCAACCCGGCCATATATTCGGGATAGCTGGGCAGGAAGATCACTGCCAGGAGGAACATCAGCAGGGGACCGATTACCCAATTCAGGAACAACGAGAGGCTCAATATCCGCCAATTGCGGAAGACATCCCCCAGTTCTTCGTAGTGGACTTTAGCCAGTGGAGGGTACATCATCAGGATCAGGCCGATGGCGATAGGAATATTGGTGGTGCCAATCGAGACAGAGATGTTGAATCGTTCACCCGCAGTGGGGAGGAAGTAGCCGATCCCAACCCCAACCGCCATGGCCAGGAAAATCCACAGGGTCAGGTAGCGGTCAAGGGTGGATAAGCGACGAGTAATGCCAGTAGATTGTGATGTATGGATGCTTGCTTGTTCTGCCATGAAAAATATTCCTTTAGAATTACCTATTCCGCTCCAACTGATTGGTGCTCAGCACCTCTCCTGAGACCAATATCTAGAAAGATGATTCATCTGGGCAACCCGCAGTCTCGGCTGCACACTTTGGACAAGAGCACTCCCCATGGGAAATGACTGGGCCGGAGATCGCAAGCTCGCTTTCACTGATGCCGCTCAGCTTTCCGGCTTGTTGTATCAGATCCAAAATTGAGGGGTCCTTGATCTGGTAATAAATATTGCGTCCATCACGACGGCTGGTAACGATCCCCGCTTCTCGTAAAGCCATTAACTGCTGAGAGATGTACGCTTGCCGCTGCCCAATGGCAGCTTCCAGGTGGCAGACGCAGGCCTCTCCAGTGCCTAATGCCAACAAGATATCAACTCTTGCTGGTTGGCTGATGGCGCGTAGTAAAGAGGATATTGATTCGGATATCATATTCAGAAAACAGAATATATTTTAACATTACCGTGCACGAATTCACAATGACATTTGTCATCAATAAGAAGGCTGAAGATCAAGTTGCAGAAAGGATATTATCTTCCGATTAAACCCCCGATTTCAGTGCAAAGGATATAAGTTAACGAGATTAGTGATCATGCCTCAATTGCAGAATTACCTAATTGAGGCTAAAATGCGAGGGGGATATATATCTTTCAGAGATTCTGTCTAATGCATATTCGATTTAGGAGGAAAAAATGAGTGAACTCCCCCGTACTTACCAGCGCTTCCAGAGCCAATACCACGAGCTGTGGAAAGCTTTTGATCACCTCGGTGCAACGGCTGCAGAGGCAGGACCATTAGAGAGCAAATGCCGTGAGCTGATTAAATTAGGCATGGCAGCCGCCAGACAATCTGAGAGCGCAGTGAAGTCTCACACTCACCGCGCTCTCGAAGCAGGGGTTACAGCGGAGGAGATCCAACACGCTGTCTTATTGGGGATTACAACTGTAGGTTTCCCAGCTATGATGGCCGCACTGAGCTGGACGCAGATGGCGATTGCAGATCACGCCGGCTAATCCACTGCTAGAAACCTTTAGTAAACAAGTTGCTTATTACCAATCCGTGGGATACTCTGATTCCCTGCAGGATTCTCGCTTAATGTGCTTTCTTCTGTTGAAGAACTCGTAGAATTGTCTTGGTCTGCCGACCCGGCAGGACAGCTGGCACCCTTTCATCCCTGGTAGACCCTTGTCTCGGGTTTGAAAGCTGCCCAGGAGAACCAGAAATGGTTTACCGAGACGATTGGTTCGAGCTGAGTTCCAGCTAACTCACCGCTGACTGCTCGCCCGAAAACATCCCATTCGCTGCCTGTCTGGTCGTCAGTAATTTTCTCCCCATCATAGGAGAAAGTTAGGATCTGCCCATCGACCTCCCGGGAGAATGACACTCCAGCGCCTACATCCTGCCCTTCCGCGATCCGGCTGGCATCCAATGCTGAGGCGGTTCCCGGCTGCCAGAAAATTACGATCTCGCTCTCAGCAAGGGTGTCGTTGATCGCACCCTGTTCCTGTAAGACTTCGTAAGGATAGGCAACTGCATCGCTGTTCAGCTCCACGGTCAGCACACGTGCCATTGCGGGGAGAACACCAGGCGTCTCCGGTCCCCGGAACAGGAAAGGTGAGTTGTTGATATTATCGTAACCCGCATATGGATTGCGCCCATAATCACGCTGGAAACCGGTTTCTCTTGAAAGGACCTGCCCCTCGGGGAAGTTACCCTTAAACTCAGCCCAACCAATAATGGAAGCTGGTAGGAAGGTGAGCTGCTGGCCAGTATATTCGCCAGCGATCCCCTCACCGGTAGCTTGCTGCCACCAGGTTTCAGTTTGACGGTCGTACATAATCAGGTTGCTGAAGCGCAGACGACCGGTTGTTCCGAAATCGAGCACTTGTCCATCAAAATTGCGGTCGAAGGCGATCGCCGTGTTGCATAATGGGCAGAAAGTCACTGTCACAGGATTGCCACCAACAACATCGTTCACGATCTCATGCCAGGTCAAGATCTGTAGCGGGTAGGCTCGCGCCTCTTCACCGATCTTTAAGAAAACCACCGGTTCAAGATCTTCAAGAAATTGGTCGGCTTCATCTACGTTGATGAAAATAGGATTATCGAAACTGCAGAGGGCAACGGCCCGGTTAATGCTCTGGA
>JAUWLJ010000249.1 GCA_030613705.1 Chloroflexota bacterium | reverse complement strand
GTTCTGGCAGGAAATATCTTTCCGACTTTGACGGATGAGTTCGGTGTTTTTGACCTGATCACCCTGATACTTGCTGTCGGACTATTGATACTCTTGATCGTGACACGATAAGAATATCTCACGAATTAACGAAGCTTAATTGAATATCCGCCTGACAAACAGGGCGGAATATGGTTGAGGAATGGAAATATGAAGTCACCGAAACCGGATTATGTGCACGAAACGCTTGACCCCGAAGATTGGGGAGCCATGCGTGAACTGGGTCACAAGATGGTCGACGATATGTTGGATTATATGGAAACGGTGGCTGAACGCCGTCCCTGGCAGCGAGCTCCAGAATCCGTCAAAGCACATTTCAATGCCGGTGTGCCACTCGATCCGCAACCAGCAGATCAAATTTATGATGAATTCCTTGAGTATGTGCTTCCATACCCGATCGGCAATATCCACCCACGATTTTGGGGTTGGATATTTGGCACTGGCACAGTGATGGGAGCCCTGGCTGAATTTCTGGCAGCAGCGATGAACACCAATGCCGGTGATATCGACCATCACAGCGCCAACCATGTTGAGAAACAAGTTCTCTCCTGGGTCAAAGAAATGCTTGGATATCCAAGCTCTGCGAGCGGACTTTTAACCAGCGGTTGTTCGGCGGCGAACCTGATCGGACTGACTGTTGCCCGGAATGCAAAAGCCGGATATGATCTACGCCGGGAAGGCGTCAAGGCAAGCAAGAAGAAAATGGTGCTGTATGCCTCTCAAGAAATCCATTCCTCGATTCAAAAGGCAGTAGAAATCTTGGGTTTGGGTTCAGATGCACTGCGGCGTATGCCAGTCAATGAAAATTTCGAAATCGATCTTGAAGCATTAAAAGAAGCTATCGCCCAAGATCGTGCTAAAAGAAATCACCCGTTTTGTGTAGTTGGAGCGGCTGGAACGACCAACACTGGCGCAGTGGATGACCTCAACGGCCTGGCAGATATCTGCGAAGAAGAGGATCTCTGGCTGCATGTAGATGGGGCATTTGGCGCCTGGGCAGCGCTGGCTCCTGGTGCCAGCGGTAAAGTGGCTGGGATGGGCAGGGCTGATTCGCTGGCCTTAGACCTGCACAAGTGGATGTATTTGCAATATGAGATCGGCTGTATCTTAGTGCGGCATGATGAGGAACACAAGAAAGCGTTTTTCTTGAGACCGGATTACCTGGCCCGGGTGGAAGGTGGGCGGGGGATGACCGGTGGAGATCTGCCCTGGCTGACAGATTATGGCTACCAGCTTTCCCGAAATTTCAGGGCGCTGAAAGCCTGGATGTCGATCAAAGAACACGGCAGCCGCAAATACGGGCGATTGATCCAGCAGAATATCGACCAGGCACAATACTTTGCGCAGCTGGTCAAAGCGGCTCCGGAATTAGAATTAATGGCTCCTGTGCCCCTGAATGTGGTCTGTTTCCGTTATATCTCTCCTGAATTGGAAGAGGGGAAATTGGACGATCTCAACCAGCAAATCATGGTCGAGCTGCAGGAAAGAGGCATCGCAGTACCATCTGGAACACGAATCGGAGGTAAATTCGCCTTACATATCGCAAACACCAATCATCGCAGCAGTTGGGAAGATTTCCATACCCTGGCTAGCGAAGTAATCCGGTTGGGAGAGCAAATCAGCCGGTACCTTTAAGATCGTAAAACAGGTATGCTGAACTAATTTTATGACCGCCAACAACATCCGTGGGCGGTCTTTGATTAATCATGCACCTCTGGATAAGAACTCTTGATAGAATTGCTCATTGAATGGTTTTTAGAATCAAATCGCATCCAGAATAGCGAGAGATTGTGGCTAAATGCAAATGGATAAACTCGAAGCGGGTGAATATATCCTTGCGAGGCCTGTGCTGCAGCCCTTGGACATCCACCTGGCAGTGCAGGCGCTCCAGGAGGGAAGTTCGCCTGGGGAGATTTATGTAGATGATCGTCACGAACCCATGTCTGCATTCGCACGGACGATGGGGAGATACTTCCTTTCCGGGGTGAGCGATAATGATGAGTTCAACCTGGCTGTGAAGGCACGATTTGATGAGCGGATTTACCCGGAAGCTCTCGAGAGGGAAGAGGATGGTTTCACGCTGTATTATGCACCTGATGGTTGGGGAGAGGTGATCAAAGAGGTTATTCTGAGGGATAAACACCCGATTGAAGATCGTCGGCTATATTATCGCTTCAAAAAGTTAAAACACGAGTGGCGGGCAATGATAGCAGAAGGATTTTCTTTACTGGCGGTGGACAGAAGCTTGCTGGAAGGAAAAACGCTGGAAAATCTGGATAATTTGAAAGCGGAGATGCAATCCGAACGTCCCTCAGTGGAGGCATTCCTGGAGAAAAGTTTCGGTTACTGCGTGAGGCATGAAAATGAACTGGTGGCATGGTGTCTTTCGGAATACAACAGTGGAGGGCGTTGTGAAGTGGGCATTGAAACCCAAGAAGATTATCGACGACGAGGTTTAGCGACTATCACCACATCGGCATTGGTCGAACGCGCACTTAAAGAGGGGATAACGGAGATTGGCTGGCACTGTTATGCAGGCAATGAAGCCTCGATCGCGACCGCGCTGGCGGCTGGTTTCGAAAAAGTGGGTGAGTATCCAACCTATTGGGGGATGTTCGACGAGAAGCTCAGCCGGGCGGTAAACGGAAATGTGTGTTTTGAACACCAGGAATATCGAGAAGCGGTGGGCTGGTATGAGAAGGCCATGGAGGTAGGTGAGGTGCCGGTTTGGGTTGCCTGGAACACAGCCTGCGCTTATGCCCACTTAGATCAAAAGGAGAAAACGTTTAATTACATATCCCTGGCTGTGGAACAGAGATTTCGGGACATTGAATTCATTAAAACCTCGCGCCATTTCATAAAATGGCACGCGACAAAAGAATGGTCTACACTGCTCAGTCGGCTTGAGGCAGGATGAACACATTCTTCCTGGGGAATTAAGTTAGAAATGTAGCCAATGCGTATAGTCTTCTTCGCAGATACTCATCTGGGCTTTGATTACCCGGTAAAACCACGAATTGAGCGACGCCGGCGAGGGCCTGACTTCTTCGCCAATTTCCGCCAGGTGCTGGCATATGCCCGCGACACCAGACCAGATTTCGTGCTCCACGGAGGAGATTTGTTCTTCCGGGCGCGGGTGCCGCCGGTGATCATTGATATGGTTTACACCGATCTGTTTGAGTTCGCTGGTGAAGGAATTCCGATCATCATCGTTCCCGGCAACCACGAGCGTTCGATGTTACCAGTATCTATATTTTTAAATCACCCCAATATATATATATTTGACCAACCACGAACTTTCGAATTTGAGGTGGGAGGATCGAAAATAAGCCTGTCCGGATTTCCCTGTAAACGGAATTCCGTCCGAAATGAGTTTTCGGCGTTATTGAAGGGTACCGGCTGGGAAGGAAATGTTGGGGTTGGTAAATTGTTGTGTCTGCACCAAACCGTCGAGGGTGCTAAGGTTGGACCTTCCGGCTATACATTTCACAATGGCCACGATGTGATTCGCAGGAGCGATTTACCACAGGACGCGGTGGCGGTGCTCTCCGGCCATATTCATCGGCGCCAGATATTGGGCAACCCTAAAAACCAAGCTGGGAAATTCCCCCCGGTGATATATCCGGGCTCAACAGAACGAACCTCATTTGCAGAGAGGCATGAAAAAAAAGGTTTCTATGAGATCGAACTAACCAATTCCAATAAAGACAGCTGGGGTATTCAGCGTTTAGATTTTATTGAGCTGCCCGCGCGTCCAATGGAAGACTTATTTATAGAGCGGAAAGTTAGTTCTGAAGATCTGAGTGATTTTATCCTTCGACGAGTCGGGGAATTGGATCCTGATTCGATCGTCAGGCTGCGCTGCGATGCGGAACTCGATCCTGAGGTGAAATCTATCCTTACCAGTCGATATTTGAGGGAGATTTTACCGGAGACGATGAACTACCAGTTCAGTGCGGATTTTCGCCAGTGGCGTGAGTAATAATAGATTTGCTGGTACTATATTACTGCAAGATTGTTTTTAACCGCAGGGGTTTTTATGGAGAAGATTGGAGGTAAATCTTCAAAAAACGAAGACAAAGGAGGCAGATGATGGATTTCGGAAAAATTTTAAGTCGAGCTTGG
>JAUWLJ010000303.1 GCA_030613705.1 Chloroflexota bacterium | reverse complement strand
CATACTCACAAAAACTGGGAAACGCCAACCATCTGTATGTTTTATACCGACCGCCAGCGGCGCTGCGGCGGACTATGTCGTCCGCTTCTATTCCGCATTCTCGAAGCTTGTATGCAAACCTTCACATCTTTCCTTGTTTAAGTTACCAACTTCAGATTTAAAAGGATTCATTTTAGAGCAGGATGTTATTTATGTAGGGGGTGGAAACACACGCAGCATGCTATCACTTTGGCGAGAGTGGGGAATGGTTGAGATACTCCAGGGAGCATACGAAAATGGGAGTATCCTTTCTGGTCTCAGCGCGGGAGCGATTTGCTGGTGTGAACAAGGTGTGACTGATTCAGTGCCCGGCGAATTGGGAGTCCTGTCTTGTTTAGGATTCCTGTCCGGAAGCTGTTGTCCACATTATGGTAGTGAGCCCGAAAGACGACCAGCGTACCATCAATTGATCTCCCAGGAAAAAATACTGCCAGGATATGGGATTGATGATGGAGCTGCAATGCATTTCGTCGATGGACAATTAAAAGGTGTAGTTAGCTCTAGACCAAATGCGAGGGCGTACACAGTGCGGAAGGTCTCCGGTAAAATCGAGGAAAAGCAGTTAGAAGACACATATTTGGGAGATCTCCGATAAAAGGAACCAGCGATACCATTTCAGCGGGTAAGCTAATTCCATCCTGGCGTGATCACTTTCTGGGAAGAAGAGGCTGATTGAGATGAAACGAGAACCTTTCTCACACGATAGAGTCTTTCAGGATAATGACTATGCTGGAAGGTACGCAAGGCGGCATTGGAAAATGGCTGAGAAATTTGGCCATCAATATGCGCAGAAATTAGTTTCCCAGGGATTCGATCAGGGGAAAATCATCGATGTTGGTTGTGGATTTGGGGCGACGAATCTTGTTCTCGCTGAGCGATTCGTCGAGAGCGAGATTGTAGGTATCGATCTATCCGAACCGCTTCTGGAGTTGGCAAGGGGAGCGGCTGCTGAGGTAAATCTTGGCGGGCGAATTCGGTTTGAAAAAGCGGATGTACATCAAATACCTTATCCGGACGATACATTTGATGTCGTCCTCAATATCAATATGGTGCACTTGGTTGATAACCCAATCCAGATGTTGAATGAGATCGAACGGATATTGATCCCGGGTGGGTTCCTGTACATCGCTGACCTGAGAAGGTCTTTCCTGGGTTTGTTCGAGGCTGAGATTCGATCGGGGTTGACAAAAGCAGAAGCGAGGGAAATGTTCGACCAAAGTGAGATCAGGCCAGGAGATTTCTCCTCGGGTTTGTTATGGTGGCGGTTCGAGGCTAAACGTTAGTTGATCTCACGAGGCAAAAAGAGACTATCTGTATCCCACCGGGATTCATTTTCTGGTGGGATTTGAATTCTTGATATTGATCAGATCAATAAGGTGTGATCGTGATAACCAGTGAATTGGATAATTGACCTGCGATTTATAGTCATGGCTTCGAAACGGGAGTTCGTTTCTATCAGCGGTGGGGATATTTATTTTCTGCAAGTGTGAGGTGCATTGGATTAAATCGCAGGAATATAGATGAACAGGAACTTCACACCAGTGTGAGTGTTGATCCAAGCGTAGGTATCCATCTGAGGAGGTGAATGAGATGACAGAAAAGAGCTTCAAGATATATGGCTACCGGTGGATTATCCTGGCGGTTTTTATGGGGGCGATCGCTGCCAACCAGCTGGCCTGGATCACCTTTGCCCCGATCACCAGTGTTGCGGCCAGGTATTATGGGGTTTCCGATCTCAGTATTGCCTTGTTATCGATGATCTTTATGATCGTTTATATCGTCGTTTCGATCCCGGCTTCTTGGACGATTGACACCTATGGCTTTAAAGTGGCGGTTGGCATTGGTGCAGTCCTGACCGGTGTTTTTGGCTTGATCCGGGGTCTGGCAGCAGACAATTACACCCTGGTGCTCATCTCTCAAATCGGTATCGCCATTGGGCAGCCATTTATCCTGAATGCGTTGACAAAGGTCGCCGCTCGCTGGTATCCCATCCAGGAACGGGCGACGGCTTCCGGTTTGGGATCATTAGCGATGTACATCGGAATTGTTTTAGGGATGATGCTGACCCCGTACCTGGTTCTGCGGTCGAGTATCAACAGCATGCTGCTTGTTTATGGTGCTGCGGCACTGATCGCAGGGGCATTATTCTTGATCTTTGCCAGGGAGCACCCACCGACGCCGGCCAGCCCACCTGGACTGGAAGAGAGATCTTTGGTTTTCGATGGTCTCAAGCAAATGATCCGCATGCGTGATTTCGTCTTGTTGATGGCGATCTTCTTTATCGGTTTGGGAGTCTTTAACAGCGTGACGACCTGGATCGAAGATATCCTCAGACCAAGAGGCTATTCGATCCTGCAGGCTGGAGTGGTCGGAGGTTTGATGGTCATTGGAGGCATCCTGGGGGCAGTTGTTTTACCAGCTCTCTCCGACCGCTACCGGAAAAGAGTGCCCTTTATCATCCTGGCTTTGGCTGCCGCAACACTTGGTCTGGTGGGCATCGCTTTCGCGCAGAATTACTCATTGCTCCTGCTGTCAGCTTTTGTGATGGGATTTTTCTTATTGAGTGCTGGTCCGATCGGCTTCCAGTATGGCGCAGAAATTACTTACCCTGCCCCGGAGGGCACCTCTAACGGTATGCTCTTGGTGATGGGGCAAATCTCCGGGATTATATTCATTCTCGGAATGGACGCCTTCAAAAACCCGGATACAGGATCGATGTCTGCTTCGCTGCTGGTGCTGGCAGGGTTGATGGTGATCGGTTTGCTGCTGTCGACCAGGCTTCATGAATCGGATTTGATCCGGGGGGAAAATTGATGGAGGTGCCTCTACAGCCACATAGTGGAAGATGATTGGAAGGGTGATCATCAAATTTCTGGCACAGTGGGATGAAGCTTGAATTGCAGTGCAGTTAAAGCAGCGTTGTGATTACCCTCAGCCCAGGCTGGCATAGATAGTGCGAGAACAAACCTAAAGGAGTTCGGATTGAACCATAAAGCTATCTTTCTGAACCATCTGTAGTTAGTTGGCTGCAGATAGTGCTGCGGAGGTAAGTAATGGAAAGAGAAACTGTTGTCAAAACTGGTTGGGTATATCGTGGGGGATTATTTGTAATATTTCTGATAAGCGGTTTGCTGATCTTTGTCTTTGGCAGCAGCTACTTCACCATATTTCCTACCATTCAGAATTTCATATACACTATCAGCCTGCCACTGTTTTTCTTGGCTGCGGCAATAATCTTAAGCAGGCTTGAAAGCTTGAAAGTTTATTGGCCCATTTCTTATGCCT
>JAUWLJ010000157.1 GCA_030613705.1 Chloroflexota bacterium | reverse complement strand
ATTAAATCGAGCAACATAATCCGCTTCTGCCGCCAGCAGGTCTACAAAACGACCTTTCCCTTCATCCCCCCATTGAGTGCCAACGACAATATCTAATGGCATATCTTGCTCCGTTTCTGTTGTAAAATATGTCACACAAATAAAATTTGTGAATTCATTCTAGCATAAACAAACCCAAACGTAAAATAGGCGATTTTTCTACGGTCACAAACAAGTACATGAATAAAAAGAATCGATGAGCACATCAGCAGAAACTAAAAATAAATCACTTTATACAGGGGGCGTTGTTGCATTATTCGGCTCCGGTGAAAAAACCCCTAGTGGTCGTAGAATCTTCGAATCTGTTTTTAAGTTATTGCCCGATTCGCCAAAGGTAGCGATTTTAGAAACCCCGGCCGGATTTGAGCTCAATTCCGCCCAAGTAGCGGAAAGCATCGCTAATTATTTGCGTCACCACCTGCGTAACTATAAGCCACAAATATGGCGGATTGAAGCCCGGAAGCGGGGGACTGATTTCAGCCCAGATAAGATCGAGATAGTCAACAGCCTTCTCGAAGCAGACCTGGTCTTCATGGGTCCAGGCAGTCCAACTTATGCAGTAAGACAACTGAGCGGCTGTATAGCCTGGGAATACCTGATAGCACGGCATCGGATAGGGGCTGCACTGGCATTTTCGAGCGCAGCGATAATTGCTGCTGGTGCTTTTGCCCTGCCGATATATGAAATATATAAAGTGGGAGAGGATATTCATTGGAAAAAAGGTTTGGATCTCTTTGCTGCATATAGTTTATCTTTGGTATTTGTCCCGCACTGGAACAATACTGAAGGTGGAAAAGACCTAGATACGAGCCGCTGCTTTATGGGTAAAGCCAGGTTTAAACACCTGCTTGAGATGCTGCCAGAGACATTTCGGGTTGTGGGGATCGATGAGCAGACGGGCTTGATAATCGATTTCAAAAACGAGTGCTGCCGGGTTATTGGTAATGGTGAGGTGACACTGCTCCGATCGGGATCGGAAACAAAATTCTCTGAGTCGCAGGTGTTCTCAATTTATGAGTTGGGGGATTTCCGCGTCCTGGATCCTGAGGAATATATTTCACCCTCAGTATGGGAGAAAGCTCTAAGTACCGAGCATGCCTCGCAAGAGGTTGAATCCATTCCGCAGAAGGTGATCATTATCGTCGATCTTCGAGAAGCAGCTCGAGTAGCAAAAAACTGGGAAGAAGCTGATAAACTGAGAGTCAAGATTGAAACAATGGGCTGGCAGGTGATTGATACTCCCGATGGACCAGAATTTATTAGAAATAATTGACCCTGTGATTCTGGTTGACCTAACGATCATTTGATTCAACCTTTCGGGTTGATTTGGATAAATATGTTTTCAAGAGGAGATGCAGATGCAGACCGTAGGTTATATAGGATTGGGTTTGATGGGTAAATCTATGGCCCGGAATATCTTAAAGGCTGGGTATCCTCTTGTAGTACACAACCGCAGTCGCGAAGCGGTTGAAGAACTTTCCGCAGAAGGCGCCCAATCTGCCGCATCACCATCAGAAGTTGCCAATCAGGTGGATGTGGTGATAACTAATTTACCTGATTCCCCGGATGTAGAGCAAGTAGCCCTTGGGAAGGCTGGAATCATAAAAGGAGCTCACAAAGGACTTATTTTTGTCGATAATTCGACCATAAAACCTGCCACTGCCCGATTGGTCGCTGAAAAAATGGGAGAGAAGGGTATATCGTGCCTGGATGCGCCTGTCAGTGGGGGTGATATTGGCGCCAAGCAAGGGACGTTGGCGATTATGGTTGGAGGTCCGGTCCAGGTTTTAGAGACGGTTAGACCGATCCTGGAAGTGATGGGAAAAACGATCACGCATGTCGGAGAATCTGGAGCGGGTCAGATTGCTAAAGCAGCCAACCAAATCATGGTCGCAGCCCAGATGGTTGCTCTGGGAGAGCTGCTGGTCTTTGCTCGAAAAGCAGGGGCTGATCCTCAAAAAGTCGTCAGAGCCATCCAGGGTGGGGCAGCACAATGTTGGGCCCTGGATGTCAAACCTCAACGCTTATTCGCTGGAAATCGAGAACCAGGGTTCAAGGCTTATATGCAAGCTAAAGATCTCGGCATTGTTCTGGACACTGCTCGGTTGTATGGCATCCCCTTGGTTTCAGCTTCAGTCCACAACCAGTTATTCAATGCCATGCTCGAGATGGGTATGGGCGAACTAGACAATTCAGCAGTGATTGGAGTCGTTGAGGCTTTAGCGAATACAACCCTATTAGAGGGTAAAATATAGTTTTACCAGCCAATAGATACTTGATATTAGGTATCTTGGGATATTGAATATTTACTTAAACCTGATAATATATAGCTAAGGAAAGCAATAAGGTAACGATTTGCAGAATAGAAGACTACTATACAATAAGTAACCTTCGAAGGAGATTTGATATTATGATTAGAAAGAGGTCACTGCGAGGCCTGATCCTGGCCAACATATTAATCTTGGTCTTGATATCGGCAGCAGTTCCGCTGCCAAATTCCGTGAGTCTTGCATCAACAAGTGAGAAATCTGATTTAGTTGCATTGAAAGTCGAGAATGATTCGACAAGCTATGCATATTTGTGGCTGGATGGACCGTCATTTTATTACTTTGTGGTCAAACCAGGTGAAACAAAAACATTTACAGTGATGCGTGGTGAATATTTCAAGGACGTCAGCTATTGTGGTGCGAGAGATTCATCGATTATTGACATAACCAGACAGACCAAGTTGATCATGCCTGTTTGTGGTGCGAATACAAGGCAATGGCCGAGCTCCCCTCACATAGTCAACATTACAAATACGCTGAAAATCGTGAAGGTCACTGTGAAGAACGAATCTGAATCCAGAGTGCTGGCAATCCTCACCGGTCCCTCGACTTATGTATTTTCACTCGATAAAGATGTCTCCAAGGATTACACAATTGCCAAAGGTGATTACGAGGTGCAGTATTTTGCGTGTGGCAGATATGCCGTCCGGGAATTCTCTGCATATTATAAAAGCGTTCTGAAACTTAAGTGTCCAAAGTAGCATCCAACTCTTGTCGAATTTATCATGAATGGTATAATTAAACCAATCTATGTAGGAAAACGCACAGACCGAGACGAGTAACTGGTATCGAGTCCAACAGGGAGAGGTGATCAAAGATTGAGAGTCACCTCAGGATATCAACCGGCGAAAACCACCCGTGAGCGTAACCCCTAAAAGTTTTGGGAACTTACCGAAGCTTAGTAAGGGAAACGGAAGACCCCGTTATGAGTCGCACAAAGATAAGCCACTGGCTTAATCTGGGTGGAACAGCGTGGAAATTACTCTCGCCCCAGAAGGGCGAGAGTTTTCGTGTCCTAATTACGATAGAATATTAGTTACGGCAATATTGCAGGAGGAAGATAATGTTAAAAGAACAACAAAAGATATATGAGGAGAGCGATCTTTACCGCATCCGCCATTCAGCCGCACACGTCATGGCGCAAGCTGTGATCGAAATGTTTCCGGATGGAAAGGTTGCCATAGGACCACCCATTGAAGATGGATTTTATTATGACTTTGATTTACCTCGTCCCCTAACTTCAGAAGATTTGGAATCCTTAGAGAAAAGAATGCGGGAAATCATCGCCGGAGATGTTAAATTTAATAAACAGGTGCTCCAGGCTGATGAAGCCCGTCAATTATTCGCTGATCAACCTTACAAGCTGGAATTGATCGATGGTTTAGAACAGGGCGGATTTGACGAGTATGGAGAACCTTTGGAGGAAAAACCGGAGATCTCCATTTATACCCAAGACCAATTCGTGGACCTATGCCGAGGTCCACATGTCGCGAACACTGGAATGATCAACCCGGAGGCTATCAAACTGCTTTCCGTCGCAGGCGCATATTGGCGCGGTGATGAACAGCGACCCATGCTGCAGCGTATTTACGGGACAGCCTGGGAATCGGCCGATGATCTTGAACAATATCTTTGGAAGTTAGAAGAAGCACGCAAGCGTGACCACCGCCGACTGGGAAGAGATCTCGATTTGTTCAGTGTTAGTGAGGAGGTTGGACCGGGTCTGATCTTATGGCATCCCAAAGGAGGGATGGTGCGTAAGCTTGTTGAGGATTACTGTCGGGAAGAGCATGAGATCGGGGGGTATGAATTTGTCTATTCCCCACACATAGGAAAGGCTCACCTTTGGGAGACAAGTGGACACCTGGATTGGTACAAAGAAAGCATGTATTCTCCCTTGGACATTGAAGGTCAGGAATATTACCTGAAGCCGATGAACTGTCCCTTCCATGTTGAAATCTATAAAAGCCGAACCCGATCTTACCGCGATCTACCTCTGCGGTATGCAGAATGGGGCACGGTGTACCGCTATGAACGCAGCGGTGTGCTGCACGGATTAATGCGGGTGAGGGGGTTCACTCAGGATGATGCACATTTGTTTGTCCGACCAGACCAAATGCCCGAAGAGATCGATCGGGTATTAGATTTCAGCTTAAATATCTTGCGTGCGTTCGGATTCAAGGATTTTCAAGCTTACCTTTCAACCCGCAACCCAGAAAAAGCTGCTGGTTCAGCCGAGCAATGGGAAGCGCCGACAGAGGCATTACGCAATGCATTAGAGCGAGCAGAAATTGCATATCAGGTTGACGAAGGTGAAGCAACATTTTATGGCCCAAAAATCGATCTAAAAGTACATGATGCAATTGGACGTGAGTGGCAGCTGAGTACGATCCAGTTTGATTTCACCTTGCCGGAGCGTTTTGATTTGGTTTTTGTGGGTGAAGACGGCCAGGATCATCGCCCGTATATGATCCACCGTGCATTGCTTGGTTCGATGGAACGCTTTATGGGAGTTCTGATCGAACATTTTGCCGGGGCTTTCCCGATCTGGTTAGCTCCTGTACAGGCAGTATTGATACCCATCGCTGACCGCCATTTCGATTACGCTCATAAGGTAGCTGGAATTCTCGGGGAAGCTGGTATACGTACCGAAGTAGACCAACGTGGCGAACGCATGAACGCGAAAATCCGAGATGCCCAGAATCAAAAAATCCCGTATATGTTGGTGATTGGCGACCGGGAGGTAGAAGCGGAATCTGTCTCTGTCAGGCTTAGGTCGGAAGAAAATCTGGGAGCAATGTCAGTGGACGAATTTCTCGTCCTAGCGAATAAAGAGATCGCAGAACATGTCTAGTGGTTGAAAAAAAGGGTTCGTGGTTGACGATTCCGCTAGATTTATGGTATCATGCGCAAGCCTAGGTAAAGAACGAGAACCAAAAAGGAGTGCAATATTAGATCATCACAATTCCGGGTAAATAATTCCATCCGCGGCCCTGAAGTACGTTTGATTGATGCTAGCGGAGAAAATGTTGGCGGTGTTTCAACGGAGGAAGCATTTCGCATCGCCCGAGAAGCTGACCTTGACCTGGTCGAGATAGCTCCTAACGCAGAACCACCCGTGTGCCGGGTGATGGATTTTGGAAAGTTTCTTTACGAGCGAACGAAGAAGGAGCGAGAAGCACGCAAAGCTCAGGTTAAAGTTGAGATCAAAGAAATACGGCTTCGACCTAAAACTACTGAGCACCATCGCGGCTTTAAGGTTCGAGATGCCCGGCGATGGCTCAAGAATGGAAAAAAAGTAAAGGTCCGCGTTCGCTTCAGAGGCCGAGAGATCACTTAC